>MWBF01000019.1 GCA_002068935.1 Chloroflexi bacterium ADurb.Bin325 | reverse complement strand
ACTATTTCGAGCCGACCACTGGCTTCATGCTGATCGACACGGCCTTTTTCGTCGGCGCCGACCAGAAGGGCGCGTTCCTCGCCGCCGTGCGCTATCTCATCCTGCCGGTCGTCGCATATGCGCTGCCCGCGACGGGCGGGGTCGCCCGCTGGACGCGGCAGTGTATGGCCGAGGCGATGTCCGCGGACTATGTGCGGACGGCCTATGCCAAGGGGCTGCGCCAGCCGAGCGTGATGACGCGCCACGTGCTGCGCAACGCGCTCATCCCGATGATCACGAACTTCCTGCCGCTGTTCCCCGGCATGATGACGGGCTCCATTTTCATCGAGTTCGTCTTCGGCCTGCCGGGCCTGGGAACCTATTTCGTGATGTCCAGCACCAACCGCGATTACCCGCTGGTCCTCGGCATCACCATGTTCTGGGCCATCTTGATCTCGCTGACATATCTGTTGACCGACATCCTGTACGGCGTCATTGACCCGCGCGTGCGCGTCCAGGGGGGGCGATGACAGTCGAAGCAATCCGCAAACCACCTCCTTTGCCCGAAGCAGCCGCGGCCGGACCGGTCAAATATGCAGGCTTCTGGGCCGGCGCATGGCGACGCTTCCGGCGCAACCGGCTGGCGCTGTTCGGGCTTGCCTTCGCGCTGCTGGTGATCTTCGTCGCGCTTGCCGCGCCGATCCTGACCCCGTACGAATACGCCAAGCCGGATTTCGGCGCGACCAAACAGGCCCCCACCCTCGCCCATCCCATGGGCACGGATCGGCTGGGCCGCGACATGCTCACCCGCATCATGTACGGCGCGCGGGCCATGTTGATCGTCGGCCTGCTGACCCAGCTCGCCGGCCTGCTCATCGGCGTCCCGCTGGGCATCATCGCGGGCTACGCCGGCGGCGTCCTCGACTGGCTGGTGACGCGGCTCATCGACCTTTTCTCCGCGCTGCCGTGGTATCTGATCGTCCTGTTCATGGTCATGGTGCTTTCGCCGAGCCTGCGCAACCTGATCCTCGCGCTGACCATCACGGCCTGGATCGGCTCCGCGCGCATCGTGCGCGGCATGAGCTTCTCGATCCGCGAGCAGGATTACATCGAGGCGTCGCGCGCGCTGGGCATCCCGACCTGGCGCATCCTGGTCAACCATATCCTGCCGCAGGTCGCGCCGCTGCTGCTGTGGAGCTTTGCGGCCGGCATCCCGGTCGCGGTGTTTGCGGAGGCCAGCATGAGCTTCATCGGCATGGGCGTGCGGCCACCGCAGCCGAGCTGGGGCCAGATGCTCAACGAGGCCGCGGCCGACTGGCAGTCGATCCCGCACCTGTTCATCTTCCCCTCCATGATGATCACGCTCTCGGTGCTCGCCTTTCAGGGGCTGGCCGACGGGCTGCGCGAGGCGTTGGATGTCAACATCAACGTATAGGCGGGCCCGATGACGCTGAACAGCCCGCAAGGCAAGCAGAACACGCCGCTGCTCGATGTGCAGGATCTCGAGGTCGCCTTCTTCACGAAGGACGGCGTTGTGGCCGCGGTCAACGGCATCTCATACCGGCTGGGCCACGGCGATATCCTGGGCATCGTCGGCGAGAGCGGCAGCGGCAAGAGCGTCAGCAGCCTGGCGCTGCTGCGGCTGATCCCTGAGCCGCCGGCGCGCATCCTCGGCGGCCGAGCGCTCTTCGCCGACGGGACCGGCGCGCCTCGCGACCTGCTGAAGATGGCGCCGGAGGAGCTGCGCGGGGTGCGCGGCCGCCAGATTGCCGTCATCTTCCAGGACCCGATGACGTCGCTCAACCCCGTGATGACGATCGGCAACCAGATCGCAGAGGCCATCAGGGTCAACCTGGGGCAGGGCGGCCGCGCCGCGCGCAAGCGCGCCATCGAGGTGCTCTCGCACGTCGGCATCCCTCGCGCGGCCGAGCGGCTGGACGACTACCCGCACCAGTTCTCCGGCGGGATGCGCCAGCGCGTGATGATCGCGATGGCGATCAGCTGTGAGCCCAAGCTGCTCATCGCGGATGAGCCGACGACCGCGCTCGATGTGACCATCCAGGCGCAGATCGTGGATCTGGTCAAGCGGCTCCAGGCCGAGATGGGCATGGCGGTCATCTGGATCACGCACGACCTGGGCGTCATCGCCCGGCTGGCCCACCGGGTCAACGTGATGTACGCCGGCTCCATCGTCGAGATGGCGCCCATCCGCGAGATCTTCCGCGCGCCCAGCCACCCGTACACGCTCGGCCTGTTGAACTCCGTGCCGCGGCCGGATCTGCCGCGCGATGCGGAGCTGGCCTACATCGAGGGCGCGCCGCCCGACATGGTGCGCCTGCCGTCCGGCTGCGCCTTCCACCCGCGCTGCGCATACCGCCGCGAGCGGTGTCTCAGCGAGAAGCCGCCCCTGCTCCCGATCGACGCGGAGCACAGCGCGGCCTGCTGGTACTGGGAGGAGGTGCGCGCCGCCTCCGCCCGCGCGACGCCCCCACAAGGTCCTGCAACATGACGACAGCACAGATCGACCGCCCGATCCTTCTCAGCGTCCGGAACCTGAAGAAGTACTTCCCGGTCAGGCGCGGGCTGCTGCAACGCGTTGTCGGTTATGTCAAAGCGGTGGACGACATCTCGTTCGACATCTACGAGGGGGAGGCCCTCGGCCTCGTGGGCGAGAGCGGGTGCGGCAAGACCACCACGGGCCGCGCCATCTTGCAGCTTCAGCCCGCGACCGCGGGCACAGTGCTGCTGGAGGGCCAGGAGCTGACCCGGCTGCGCGGGGAGGCCCTGCGCCGGATCCGCCCCAAGATGCAGATCATCTTCCAGAACCCCTATTCGTCGCTTAACCCGCGCATGACCATCGGCCGCGCGCTGATCGAGCCGATGACGGTACACGGCGTCGCCAGGGGCAAGGCCGCGGAGGAACGCGCATCGGAGCTGATGAGCCTGGTGGGGCTCAACCCGTATTTCGTCAACCGCTTCCCCAGCGAGTTCTCCGGCGGCCAGCGCCAGCGCATCGGCATCGCGCGCGCGCTGAGCCTGAACCCCCAGTTTATCGTGTGCGACGAGCCGATCTCGTCGCTGGATGTCTCGATTCAGTCGCAGATCGTCAACCTGCTGAAACGACTACAGCGCGACCTCAAGCTGACCTATCTGTTCATCTCGCACGACCTCTCGATGGTGCGCTTTGTCTGCGACCGGACCGCGGTGATGTATCTGGGCAAGATCGTGGAGCTGGGCGAGAGCGACGCGGTCAACCGCCGGCCGCTGCACCCCTACACGCAGGCCCTCCTGGCCGCCGCGCCCGTCGCCGACCCGGATCTCGAGGCGACGCGCACGCGCATCGTGCTGGAGGGCGACGTGCCGAGCCCGCTCAACCCGCCCGCGGGCTGCCACTTCTCCACGCGCTGCCCGCGCGTGATGGATGTATGCCGCCGGGTCGAGCCGCCGTTCAAGGAAGTGGAGCCCGGCCACCAGGTCGCCTGCCACCTCTATTGATTCGATCGCGAGGGCATCCTCATGGCTACAACCGTCTACCCCATCAGCTATTGGTGCGCGCCGCCGACCGACGCCGCGCGCTATCGCGAGGCCGCGGCATGCGGCTTCACCGTGGTTCCCGTGCCCGCGGACACGCCGGAGGCCGGCCGGCTCGCGCTCGACCTCTGCGCGGAGAACGACATCCAGGGCATCGTGATCGACCCGCGCATCCACCGCGGCCTGCCTCAGCAGGAGGGCTGGGAGCAGGTCGTCGCGGCGGTCGCGCGCGACTACGCCGCGCACCCGGCCCTGTTCGGCTACTTCCTGACCGACGAGCCGAGCCTGGGCCACTTCGACGCGCTGGCGCAGCTCGTCGCCGCCTTCGCGGCCGCGGACCCGCAGCACGCCGCCTTCATCAACCTGTTCCCCAACTACGCGTCGCCGGATCAGCTCGGCGTGATTGACTACACGCAACACGTTCGCGCATACCTGGAGACGGTCAGGCCGGCCTTCCTGTCCTATGACCATTACGCGCTGATGGAGTGGGGCGACCGGCCGGGCTACTTCGCCAACCTGGAGATCATCCGCGCGGAGGCGCTGCGGGCCGGCGTGCCCTTCTGGAACATCATCCTCGCCACCCCGCACTTCGACTACCGCGACCCGTCGCCCGCGGATCTGCGCTGGCAGGCCAACACGACGCTGGCCTACGGCGGCAAGGGGCTGGCCTACTTCACCTATTGGACGCCCGACGTGGAGAACTTCCGCGACGGCATCATCGGGCTGGACGGCCGTCCCACGCCGAAGTACGACGCGGTGGCGCGCCTCAACCGGGAGCTGCGCGGGGTCGGCCAGCACATGCTCGGCCTGACCTCGACCGCGGTGCACCACTGGCCGGACGCGCCGGCGGGCGCGCGCGTGCTGCCGCTGGACGGGCTTGTGGCAGGCGTGGACGGCGGGGAATACGTCATCGGCGAGTTCCGCGACGAGGCTGGTCTGCCGTGGGTCTATCTGGCAAACCGCGACCGGGCGCGCTCGGCGCGCGTCACGCTGTATCTGCGCACGTCCCATGCCAGCCTCAGCGAGGTCGCGCGGGGCAGCGGCGAGCTGCGGCCCGTCGTGCTGGATCAGGCGGCGGAGGCCGTCCGCCGCTACGCCGACGGGCTGAGCGTGCATTTCTGGCTCGGCCCCGCGGAGGGCAAGCTCATGCGGCTGGGCTGACCGCCTCGCCGCGCATATCGCTATCGCGCATAGAACAGCCAGCCGGCCAGCGCGCCGAGCGCTAGGATGAGGAACACCGGCGCACGCCTGCTGAGCGCGAGGATGAGCGCGGCCGCGGTGATGGCCGCGCCGCGCCAGTCCTCGACGGTTGCGCTGAACAGCGTCAGCGCGACGCCCAGGATCAGCCCGACCACGCCAAGCGACAGCCCGCGTGTGAAGTTGCGCACCGCGGGCCGATCCTCCACGCGACGGTGGAGCGCGACGACGCCCAGGATCAACATGGGCGGCAGCGTGATCGCCAGCAGCGCCAGCGCCGCGCCCGGCCAGCCGGCCGACAGATAGCCCAGGCTGATGGTCCACAGCCCGTTCGGCCCCGGGCTGAGGTTGCCGACCGCCAGCGCCTGCACGAAGTCCGCCTCGGTCGCCCAGCCGTGGGCCGGCAGATCCGCATGCAGGAACGGCAGATTGCCGAACCCGCCCGTCGAGAACAGCGACCCCTTGAGGAAGAGCCAGAAGTAGAGGGGCCAGTTCACGTCGCATCCCCTGGCGAGGCGTGCGCCGCCCGCGCCCTGGAGGCGGACGCCAGCCGGCCCAACAGCAGGCCGACGATCCCGCCCAGGCCCAGCACGAGCAGCGGCGAGGCGTGCGCGACAAACAACAGCAGCAGGGCCGCGAGCATCACGGCGACGTGCACGACGACGCTGGCGCGGCCCTCATTGCGCGCGGCGCGCAGCAGCGGCCAGGCCATCTGCACGCCCAGCGCCAGGCTCAGCCCGATGGTCGCAGGGATGACGCCCCGCATGACCGCCGCCACTGCCGGCTGCTCGCGCAGCGCGGCCAGCCCCACGGTCATCAGGATCGTGATCGCCGTGCTGGGCAGCAGCAGCCCGGCCAGCGCGGCGACCACCCCGGGCCAGCCGCGCAACCCATGCCCGACGAGGGCCGTCAGCTTGATCAGGTTGACGCCCGGCGCGATCTGGACGAGCGCCCACGCGCAAGCAAACTCCTCCTCCGACAGCCAGCCCCGCCAGCGACATACGTCATGGATGAGGTAGAGGGTGGACGTGCCGCCCCCGAACGACTGTAGCCCGATGCCGGTCCAGATGCGGAGCAGTTCGCCCAGGCTGATCGCCGCGGCCCCCTCCGCACGGCCGCGGCGTCCTGCGGCCGCTTCCATCTGTAGTTTTGCCATGAATGGTACACATCCTTCTTTGAGCGCTGGCCGACCTATGTTAACATACGCGCCATTTGCTGCCAAAGGATACGACACCTCATGCCCTCACCCGGTCGCAAACAGCAGTTTTTCGCGGGGCTGCGCGCCGAAGCGCCGATCCTCCTCGGCGTCGCGCCCTTCGGTCTGATCTTCGGCGCGCTGGCGCTCAACGCCGGGATGCCGGCGGCCCTGGTCCAGGCAACTTCCAGCATCATCTTCGCCGGCTCCGCACAGTTCATCACCGCACAGCTCTTCGGCGCGGGCGCGTCTGGCCTGGTCATCGTCATGGTCGTCTTCGTGGTCAACCTGCGCCACGTGCTCTACAGCGCCTCGATCGCGCCTTACGTCAAGCACCTGGGCCTCGCGTGGAAGGTTGCGCTGGCCTACCTGCTGACCGACGAGGCCTACGCGGTGGTCATCACCTACTATCAACGGACGCGCAGCGATCCGGCCGGGCCGGGATCGCCCGACCGCCGCCACTGGTATTTCCTGGGCGCGGGGCTGGCGCTCTGGGTGTCGTGGCAGCTCAGCACGCTGGCCGGGCTGCTGATCGGCGCGCGCCTGCCGGAGAGCTGGCCGACCGGCTTCTTCCTGCCGCTGACATTTATCGCGCTGGTCGTGCCGGCGCTGAGGGATCGGCCGAGCGTGGTGGCCGCGGCCGTGGCCGGCCTCATCGGGCTGGCGGGCGCCGGCCTTCCGTTCAAGACGGGGCTGCTGCTGGCCGCGCTGATCGGCATCGTGGCGGGCACAACGGCCGAGCGCCGCGACCAGCGCGCGGCGGCGCGGAGGGTAGCATGACGCTGCTGGCGACCATCGTGATCGCAGGGGCCATCACCTTCGGCCTGCGGCTGTCGTTTATCCTCTTGTGGGGCCGGGTGGCCGTGCCGATCTGGTTCCAGCGCGCGCTGCGCTATGTGCCGCCCGCGGTGCTGACGGCCATCATCGTCCCGGAGCTGGCAACCTGGCAGGATCGGCTGGACCTGTCGCCCGCCAACCCGCAGCTCGCGGCCGGGCTGGCGGCCGCGCTGGTCGCCTGGCGCACGCGCAGCATCCCGCTGACGCTGGCCGTGGGGATGGCCGTGCTGTTGGGCCTGCGGCTGGTGACAGGGTGATCGAAGTCGCGGCCGCGGCCGGTCACGCCATTCCCTGCCCTGTCGCCCGCGCCGCCGTCACTTCGGGCAGCGGCCGGAGCCCTGACGCCCCTGCTCCGCAATCGGCTTGCCGGCAAAGAGCGAGTCTACCTCCGCCATGAGCACGGAGCGGTTCCGGATGACGAGCACCTGCGCGCCGCCCGGCATGACGGTATTCGCCAGCGCGCGGGCGCTGAAGACCACCCCGCGCACCTGGTCGGCGTCCAACTGGCTGCCGAGCCGCGCAAAACGGATGACATCGAGCAGGCTCATGTCGGTCGTGAAGGTCTTGGAGAGCGCCTGCCAGAGCTGCGGGATCTTGGGGATGGCGTCGATCTGGAGCGCACGCTCGCGGATGGCCCAGATGAGCTGCTGCTGCCGCGAGGCACGCGCGAGATCGTTCGATGCATAGCGGAACGTGGCGAACTTCTTTGCCGCGGCGCCGTCCAGGAAGTTCTCGCCGGCGGGCAGGTCGAAGTGGTTGTACCCGCCGCGACCATTGGGCGTGATCTCGTTCAGCGGGCAGTCCAGGGTCACCGTGACGCCGCCAAGCGCATCCACCAGCTCCACCAGGCCCTCCTGCCGGATGCGCACATAGCGGCTCGTGCGGATGCCCAGCGTATTGTTGAGGATCTCGCTGACCAGCGCGGGGCCGCCGCCGTTCGGCTTGCGCCCCTCCCCGATATAATCCGCCTGGTTGATGCGGCCGTTGCCATAGCCGGGGATGTTGACCCACAGGTCGCGCGGCACCGAGATGATGCCCACCTGGGGCTTGCCGTCGGGCACATCCTTCTGATAATCCACCGCGACGATCATGATCGTATCGGTGCGCCAGATCTTATCGCCGGGCCGGGGGTCCGCGCCGAGGACCAGGATGTTCTCGGTGTCCGTGCGCGCGGAGCGAACGGGGCGCGGCGTGGGGGTCGCCTCTTGCGGCGCGGGCAGCCCCGCGTCGGTGGCAATCGCGGCCGCGCCGCTCGCCAGCCACAGCGCGAGCATGGTGAAGAGGATCGGCGCGGCCCAACGGCGCGCCGTTTGCGCGATGCCGGGCGCGAGAACAAGCCGGCCGATAGCGGATCGGATACCTTGCACGATGGCCTCCCTTGGAGGGGCTGCGGTAAGCAACAGATATATACGGTATAGGATACCGCATTTCGCGCTCGAGGGCAAAACGGCCGACGGAAGTTTCAAAGGGCAGGGGTGGAACCGCATCCTTCGACTGGCCTTGCGCCATCGGCGGCGCTGGGCCGCCCACCCGCTCAGGATGCCCCGACGCGCCCACGGGCCAGTTGACAGCCCGCACGTGGCCCGCTATGATGACTCGCCATCATGACATTGAGGAGCATTCCATGACACCGCGTGACGAATTCATCGCCGCCCTGGAGCGCCGCGCCCCGACGCCCGGCCAACGCGTGCCCCACTTCGAGCTGGTCTTCTATCTCACGATGGAGGCCTTCGGCAAGGTTCACCCGTCGCACCGCGCCTACGGCCAGTGGGATCAGATGGAGGAGAAGGAACGCGTGCTGCACCGCGACGAGATGGCCGACATCTACATTAAAACTGCGGAGCGCTACGAGCACAACGCCATCTTCATCCACCCCAATCCCGGCCGCGAGGACGAGACCTTCCGCCTGATCGAGCTGATTCGCGAGAAGTCGGGCGACCGCTATTTCATCATGAAGCACGGCGACGCCACGTTCAGCGTGCCGGGCGGGGATCACATGCAGGCGTTCGCCTATCGCCTCGTCGATGAGCCGGACAAGGTCCACGCGGAGGCCGCGGCCAGGGTCGATCAGGCGCTCGCCGCGGCCGAGCGCCTGCGCCGCCACTCGGATCATCTCGGCGGCGCGGGCGGGCTGGACGGCTTTGCGCTCTGCGCCGACTACTGCTTCAACACCGGCCCGTTCCTCAGCCCACGGCGCTTCGCCGAGTTCGTCACCCCCTATCTGGCGCGGCTGACGAAGGGCTATCGCGACCTGGGATTCTACGTCATCAAGCATACCGACGGCAACATCATGCCCATCATCGACCAGCTCGTGAGCACCCGTCCCCACGCGCTGCACTCGATCGACCCGCAGGCCGGGGTGGACATCGCAGAGGTCAAGCGGCGCTATGGCGATCAGGTGTGTCTGATCGGCAACGTCAACTGCGGGATGCTGGACACGGGCACGAACGAGGAGGTGATCGCGTCCGCGCGCTATGCGCTCCAGAGCGGGATGCCCGGCGGCGGCTACATCTTCTCGACGAGCAACTGCATCTACACCGGCATGCGCCTCTCGCGCTACGAGCTGATGCTCGACGTGTGGCGCAAGGAGGGGATATACGCCTGAGCGCGAGCGCATTTGCGTGTCCATAAATACTTCACCGCCTATTGACCAATTTGCAGGCTAATGCTATACTCGTGCTTGTAACGACCGGGGGGCTCGTTCAGCGAAGCACGGATAAAGCACCCGATCCCGGAGGCCTATGGCGTGCCTCCTCCTGCCGGCTGGATGATGCTTCCCTGGCACAGACGGATACACTGTGTTCCGTCTATTTGTGTTTCATCGTTTCACAGGAAAGGAGAAGCACTATGGCACAGCGACTGTCACGTCGCACGTTCTTGAGGTTCGGCGGCATTGCGGCCGGCGCCTCTGCGCTCGCGGCCTGCGTTGCCCCGACCGCGGCCCCAGCACAGCCCGCAGCTCCCGCGGCCCCGGCCGAGGAGAAACCCGCGGAGGCGGCTCCGGCTGCTGAGAGCCAGACCACCGTCGAGTGGTGGGATGCCCAGACGGGCGTCGACGAAGAGATCACCAACAAGATGATCGAGACGTTCGAGGGCAAGAACCCCGACATCAAGATCAACCGGACCTACATCGCCCAGACCCAGGGCACCCAGGCGAACGATAAGCTCCTCACGGCCATCGCCGCCGGAACCCCGCCCGACGTCTTCAAGTTTGACCGCTTCATCGTGGCCCAGTTCGCGGCCCAGGGCTTCCTCACCGATCTGACGGAGTTTGCCAATCGGGACGGCATCAAGGCCGACGACTACTGGGACTTCGCCTGGGAAGAGGCCAACTACAACGGCAAGCTGTACGCGCTGCCCTACGACACCGACACGCGCGCCCTCTGGTACAACAAGGACATCTTCGAAGAGGCCGGCCTCGATCCCGAGAAGCCGCCGCAGACCCTCGCCGAACTGCAAGAGATCGCTGACAAGCTGACGGTCAAGGGCGCAAACGACCGCATCACCCGCTGGGGCTACATCCCCACCTCCGACCAGGCCTGGACCTACACCTACGGCTTTGCCTTCAGGGGCGAGTTCCAGGACCCGGCCACCAAGAAGATCACCTGCGCGCACCCGCAGATCGTCGAGTCCATGAAGTGGCTCAGGGACTACTCGGAGCACGTCGGCGTGCAGAACCTGGACGACTTCGTGGCCGCCTGCGCTGGCAACGTCTGCAACGACCAGAACGACTACTTCTGGACCGGGCAGACCGCCATGACGTGCAGCGGCGACTGGCGCGTCTCGCAGCAGAAACGCTACAAGCCGGACGGCCACTACGGCGTCACCCCGTTCCCCGGCCCCGACGGCCCCGCGCCCCATGCAAGCTGGGCCGGCGGCTGGAGCTGGGTCGTGCCCGCGGGCGCGAAGAACGTCGACGGCGGCTGGCGGACGGTCAACTGGGTCTGCGGCCCCGAGGGCCAGGACATGTTCAACAAGGGCACGTACCACATCCCGACGAACAAAAAGGCCGCCGAGGATCCGTACTACCGCGAAGACCCGCTCCACGCGGTCTTCATGGATCTGCTGCCCGTGTCGCACACCCGCCCGCCCATCCCGGCCGGCAGCCTGCTGTGGGATCGGCTCGTCGCGTCGCGCGATGAGATCGTGCACGGCAAGCTGGACCCGGAGGCCTCGCTCAAGGCGGTCGACGAGGTCGTGAACGCTGAGCTGGAGAAGCTGGGCTTCTTCGCCTAACAGCGTAACGGACGCCGCTGCGCGATAGCTGGATAGATGGATGGGGTTTGACGCTACGGCCCCATCCGTCTATCCGCCTCCATCGGCCGAGGCGATTCAGGAACCTTCTCATACGAGGAGCCCCTATGACAGCGCGTGCTCAACCTGCACGGCCCCGAAGGATGTCCCGCCAGGCCAGACGCAACATTTTCTGGGGCATCATCTTTGCCCTGCCCTGGCTCATCGGGCTTGCCGTCTTCCAGATCGGGCCGATCCTTGCCTCGTTGTACTACAGCTTTACCGAGTACAACGCCATCATAAATCCCCGCTGGGTGGGCGTGGCGAACTACGTCACGATGTTCACCACCGACCCCTTGGTCAAGATCGGCATTTACAACACCCTCTATTTCGCCATCGTCTCCATCCCGCTGGCAATCGTCACCGCCTTCGGGCTGGCGCTCCTGCTGAATGCCAAAATCCGCGGCCGGATCTTCTATCGCACCGTCTATTATCTGCCGGTGCTGGTGCCCGAAGTCGCGCTGGCATTGGTCTGGGTCTACCTGTTCAACCCGGCGACCGGCCTCATCAACCTGCCGTTCGACTGGATCGGCGTGCGTGGGCCGTGTTGGAACGCGTGCGAGGCGTGGTCGAAGCCCACGATGGTCATCCTGGCGCTGTGGATCATCGGAAATCAGGTCGTCCTCTACCTGGCCGGCCTCCAGGATGTCCCGCGCGACCTGTATGACGCGGCCGCGGTGGACGGGGCCAACCTGCCGCAGCGGTTCCGCGCGGTGACGCTGCCCATGATGACGCCGGTGATCTTCTTCCACCTGGTCACGTCCGTGATCGGCGCGTTCCAGTTCTTCACGATCCCGTTCATCATGACCGGCGGCACCGGCGCGCCGGCCAATAGCCTGCTGTTCTACTCGATCGTGCTGTACAAGAACGCGTTCGCGTACTTTAAGATGGGCTACGCCTCTGCGATGGCCTGGCTGATGTTCCTGGCGATTCTGCTGATCACGCTGCTCCTGTTCCGCAGCGCGCGACGCTGGGTCTACTATGGCGGCATCGATCTAGGAGTCTGACCATGACGACACAAGTCACGCCCCTGCGACGCGAGGCCCCGTTGGGATCGCCGGTCACGCCGCACAAAGTTCCGGAGTGGATCAAGACGATCCTCAAACACGTCGTCCTGTTCCCGGCCGCGTTCCTCTTCCTGCTGCCGTTTCTGTGGATGCTGTCCACATCGCTCAAGACCGACGCGCAGCTCTTCACGTATCCGCCGGTCTGGATTCCGAACCCGCTGGCGTGGGTCAACTACCCCAACGCGGTGAACTACATCCCGTTCTTCACCTATCTCGGCAACACGGTGACGATCACGGTGCTGAGCGTAATCGGGGCCACCCTCTCCTGCTCGCTGGTGGCGTACAGCCTCGCGCGCATCAACTGGCCGGGCCGCCAGCTCCTGCTCATCCTGACGATCGCCACCCTGATGCTGCCCTACCAGGTGACGCTCATCCCGGTCTTCCTGGTGTTCAAGCGGCTGGGGCTGGTGGGCACGCTGGCGCCGCTGATCGTGCCGCAGTGGTTCGGCGTCGCATACTTCATCTTCTTGCTGCGCCAGTTCTTTGCGACGATCCCGCTGGAGCTGTCCGAGGCGGCATACGTGGATGGGGCCAGCGAGCTACGCATCTACTGGGACATCGTGCTGCCGCTCGCCAAGCCCGCGCTGGCGACGGTCGCCGTCTTCCAGTTCATCAACTCCTGGCGCGATTACTTGGGCCCGCTGATCTATCTGAACAACCAGAAGCAGTACACGCTGTCGCTGGGCCTTCAGCAGTACAGTAGCCAGTACGGCCGCGAATGGGGCCTGTTGATGGCCGCGTCCGTGCTGTTCACCCTGCCCATCATCATCATCTTCTTCTTCACGCAGAAGACGTTCGTGGAGGGCATCAGCCTGACGGGCATCAAGGGATAGCCGGCGGTCGAACAGAACGCTGATCGACGCGGGTGGTCATGACGGCCAGGATCGAGAGATCCTGAAGGTCACGATCACCGGCGTGATCAGCGTTCTGTTTTTTCTCAGCTAGAGCAACTTCCGGAGCGCATGCACGAGCGCATCCGCGTCCGACTCGTCGTTGTACGCCTGGAACGACACCCGCACATAGGCCTGCCCGTTCCAGCGGCCGATGGGGACCTCGATGCGGTAGTCCTCCCACAGCGCGCGGCGCAGCGCATCCAGATCCGTATCATCCGGCAGGCGGATGCTCACGAGCTGGCTGAACCACTCCTCCGGCGCGATCATCTCCAGCCCCGTCAGCGCATGGATCCGCGCGCGCGTCGCGACCGCCAGCGCATGACAGCGCGCCCGCACGGCGTCCCAGTCGTGCTCCGCCTGGAAGCGGATGGCCGCGGGCACCGACAGGAACGCGGACGGGTCGCGCGTGCCCTGCGGCTCCTGCCAGGCGACCAGCGACGAGCGGCCGTTGACCGGCTCGTAGCCTACCCCCCAACTGATGACCAGCGGATCCAGCAGGCGCTGGACCTCCGGACGGGCATAGAGAAACGCCGCGCCCTTCGGCGCGCACAGCCATTTATGGCACGCGCCCACGTAGATATCCGCGCCCAACGCATCCAGGTTCAGCGGAATCTGGCTCGGCGCATGCGCGCCGTCGATGATGGTCAGGATGCCCGCGGCGCGCGCCCGCCGGATGATCTCCTCGATCGGCAGGATCACCGCAGTCTGACACGTGATGTGGCTGATGAAGATCACCTTCGTC
Organism: Chloroflexi bacterium ADurb.Bin325; assembly: GCA_002068935.1. Lineage (GTDB taxonomy): Bacteria > Chloroflexota > Anaerolineae > CG2-30-64-16 > CG2-30-64-16 > MWBF01. The sequence continues at coordinate 8,679 of MWBF01000019.1, read as the reverse complement.
CGCGGGTTGACCGCGGACCAGAAGCGCTCGACAAAGGCCTCCGGCGTCGTCATCGGCAGCGGCATCGGATGATGGGTGTAGGAGGCGCCCGTTCGCTCCGCGATAAAGCCCCAGGTCTGATCCATCGCGGGATATTCGTGGTCGGTCGTCAGGATCTCGTCGCCCGGCCCCAGCTTCAGCGCATCGCGGCCGCTGATGGGCTGCGTACCCACCGCGGCCAGGCTGCGCGCGACCATGTTCACCGCGGTCGTGGGGTTGGGGAAATAGACCAGGTTGTTCGGGTCCGCCACGCCGAGATACCCGGCCAGCGCGCCGCGCGCCTCCGCCAGCAGCCGCAGGGAGCGCCGGCCGATGAACTCGACCGGCTGCCATTCGAGCTGGCGCTGCCAGGCCTGGTAGGTGTCGAACACAGCCTTCGGGCACGCGCCGAACGAGCCGTGGTTGAGAAAGACGACGTCGGGATTGAGCAGAAATTCGGACTTGAGTGAGTGCGTCATGATGTCCTTTGGATGCTCACGCAAAGACGCAAAGAGCACAAAGTCATTCAGAAGAAGTTCCTTTGCGTCCTTTGCGTCTCAGCGTGAGATGTCTCTGCGTAGTTATTTCAGGAATAACTCGATGACCGGCACCGCGACCGCGGGCCGCTGGATCGGCAGCTCGAGCATCAGCGTATCGGGGCGGCCGCCGCCCGGGGTGATGGTCTCGGCCTCCTGGCGCGGGTCGATGACCTTCATATGAATCTCGGACGCGTCGTTGAGCAGTTGCGCATACTCGACGCGGCCGGCCAGCCCGTCCAGGTGGACGTGCTTGTAGGGCCACGCCATCAGGTGCAGATAGAGCCGGTTCGTCTGCGGGTTGTAGGTGAAGCGCGCATCCGGCGGCGGGGTCAGCTCGCTGGCCGTGCAGCCGTAGATACTGCGGCCGTGGACACGCAGCCATTCGCCGATGGCGCGCAGCCGCTCGATGGCGCGCGGCTCAAACTCCCCGCGGCCGTTCGGCCCCACGTTGAGCAGCAGGTTGCCGCCCTTCGAGACGGTGTCCACCAGCGTGCGGATCAGCTCGTCCGGCGCGCGCCAATCCAGGTTGTCGCGGTAGTAGCCCCAGCTTCCGTTGAAGGTCTGGCACGCCTCCCACATCACCCGCTGCCCGTTGACCTCCATCCACCCGCGCGGCTGGTACTCCTCCGGCGTCTTGACGTCGCCCTGTAGCTCCAGGCGGTCGTTGACGATGACGCCCGGCTGGAGCTCGCGCACCATCGCCAGCAGCTTCTCCGACTGCCAGTCGTCCTTGCCCTTGCCCCGGCCCCAGGGATACGGGCGGCGGGAGTAGGAGAAGTCGAACCACATCACGTCCACCTTGCCGAACTGCGTGAGCAGCTCGCGCGTCTGGCCGTGGAGATACTCGGCGTACAGCCGGACGTCGCGATCCTTGTGCGCCTCGCGGTACGCCAGGTCGTCGCGCTGCGGATGGATCGGATCCACCGGGAACTGCGGGTGATGCCAGTCGAGCAGCGAGTGGTAGAAGCCGACCTTGAGATCCTCGCGGCGGAACGCGTCCACCATCGGGCGCAGGACATCCTTGCCCCACGGCGTGCGGGTGGCCTTATAATCGGTCAGCGCGGAATCCCACAGGCAGAAGCCGTCGTGGTGCTTGGTCGTCACCACGAAATACTTCATGCCCGCGTTCTTTGCCTCGCGCGCCCATAGCGCGGGATCATACAGGTCGGGGTAGAAGTGGTCGAAGTACTTCTGATAGCCTTCGTCGGTGATGCGCTCGCGCTGCTTGACCCACTCGTGGCGCGCGGCGACAGAATAGATGCCCCAGTGGATGAACAGGCCGAAGCGGTCGTGGAGAAACCACCCGGTGTCCGCGGGGCTGGCAGATGGGTTCATGGCGCCTTCCTTGATCTGGACGTGGTGACAGCCGCCCAAAGACGGCGGCTGCAAGGAAGATTATCGCGCCTGGGGAGAGGGAGGGCAAATCGGAAGAGGGACCGGTGGGTTACAGATCGCGGTACGCGCTCCCGCGCGGCGCGACCTCGACGACCAGGACGATCAACTCCGCATCCCGTATCGCGTAGATAATACGCCAGTCGCCCACCCGCACACGGTATAGATCCTCGTAGCCTTCCAACTTCCGGTAGCCCTGAGGTCGCGGATCGTCTTCGAGCTTATGTAGCGCAGCAAGCAGCCGGCGCCTTAGGTCAGCCGGCAACCGGGCAAGGATCTTGTTTGGTTGGCGTAACAGGATGACCGTCCAACGAATGGGTTCAGTCATCCAGCAGACCCTCGGCGCGCAATTGGGCTTCTACTTCTGCCAGCGGTACCCCCAGACTGGGATCACGCTGCCAGGCTTCGAGCGCGGCTCGCGCGCGGCGGCCGGCCCGCAGGTCGTCAAGCTCGTCTCGGAGGGCTACAAAATCCTCGTAAGGTATGACCACCGCCGTGGGCGTGTCATAGTGTTCGATGATTGTATCGTGCCCCGCGCGCGCGGCTTCAAGGACGCGCCGCCAGCGAATCCGGGCCTGATCGCTTTTCATGATCTGCAAGGTCATCTCTATACTCCTGAGTGTCTTGAGACATTATATCATGCTCTGTCAAGATCCGGCAATGCATGCGATACGCTCTGACGCCTGCGGAATTGGCCGAAGCCCCTTTTCATGCTATCCTATCCCCACACCTCGTACTCGAAAGGACCTTCCCTGATGACCAACCGAACTCCTGAAGTTGCAGTCGCGCAGTTGCGCTGCGAGTACCAGACCAACCCTATCGGCATCGACGTGCGCCAGCCCCGCCTGGCCTGGCAGTTGACCTCTTCCGCGCGCGGGGTCGTGCAGACCGCGTACCACGTGCGCGTGGGCGCAGGCCCGGACGGCCCCTGGCTCTGGGACACCGGCAAGGTCGCCTCCGACGCATCGATCCACGTCCCCTACGGCGGCTCAGCCCTGGCCTCGCGGCAGCGCTACACCTGGCAGGTTCGCGTCTGGGCGACGGACGCCGCGGGCAGCGCCTACGAGTCCGCGTGGAGCGCGCCGGCCTTCTTCGAGATGGGCCTGCTCGACCCCGCGGAATGGCAGGCGGAGTGGATCACGCCCGACTGGGACGAGGACACGAGTCGGTCGCAGCCGGGGCCGCTGCTCCGCCGCGAGTTCACGCTCGACGGCGCGATCAAGTCTGCCCGCGTCTACGTGACCAGCCTCGGCCTGTACGAGCTGCACATCAACGGGCAGCGCGTGGGCGATGAGCTGCTGACGCCCGGCTGGACGGCCTACCACCGCTATATCCAGTACCAGACCTACGATGTGACCGGCCTGCTGCGCAGCGGCGCCAACGCGGTCGGCGCGCTGCTCGGCGACGGGTGGTTCCGCGGGTTCATCGGCTTCGAGGGCAACCGCAACACCTGGGGCGACCGGCTGGCGCTGCTGCTCCAGCTCCACGTCACTTACGAGGACGGCCGCACCGCGGTCATCGCCAGCGACGGCGGATGGGCTGCGACGCAAGGCCCCATCCGCATGGCCGACATCTACATGGGCGAGGTCTACGACGCCCGGCTCGACAGGGCCGGCTGGACCGAGCCCGGCTACGCCGCCGACGACTGGACCGGCGTGCGGGTGCTGGATCACGACAAGCAGACGGTCGTCGCGCAGACGGCCCCGCCCGTCACGCGGCAGGAGGAGCTCAGGCCGGTCGAGATCATCCGGACGCCCGCGGGCGAGCTCGTCGTGGACTTCGGCCAGAACATGGTCGGCTGGGTACGGCTGCGGGTGCAGGGGCCAACCGGGACCACCGTCACGCTGCGCCACGCCGAGGTGCTCGACCAGCAGGGCAACTTCTACATCACCAACCTGCGCTCGGCCACGCAGCTCCTCCAGTACACGCTGAAGGGCGCAGGCGTCGAGGTCTACGAGCCGCACTTCACCTTCATGGGCTTCCGTTACGTCAAGGTGGAGGGCTGGCCCGGCGAGCTGACGATGGACGACCTGACCGGCGTCGTGGTGCATTCCGAGATGCCGGTCACCGGAGAGTTCGAGTGCTCCAACCCGCTCGTCAACCAGCTCCAGCACAACATCGAATGGGGCCAGAAGGGCAACTTCGTCGATGTGCCGACCGACTGCCCGCAGCGCGACGAGCGGCTCGGCTGGACGGGTGATGCGCAGGTCTTCATCCGCACCGCGACCTTCAACCGCGATGTCGCACAGTTCTTCACCAAGTGGCTGCGCGACCTGGCCGCGGAGCAGGGCGCTAACGGCGGCGTGCCGATGGTCATCCCCGACCCGATGGGGCGCTCCGGCTCGCACTTCGCGCGCGAGGCCGGCGGCTCCGCGGCCTGGGCCGACGCAGCCACCATCTGCCCGTGGACCATCTACGTGGCCTACGGCGACAGGCGCATCCTGGAACAGCAGTACGACAGCATGAAGGCGTGGGTGGGATACATGCGCCGACAGGCCGGCGACACCTATCTGTGGACGACCGGCTTCCACTTCGGCGACTGGCTCGACTATCGCGGCAACCCGGGCGACATGGCCGCGCCGCCCATCACCGACAAGGAGCTCATCGCCAGCGCGTTCTTCGCCTATTCCACGAGCCTCCTACAGCAGGCCGCGGAGGTTCTGGGCAGGGCCGATGAGGCCGCGGAGTACGCCGACCTGCTGGCGAAGATCAAGAAGGCGTTCGTGGCCGAGTATGTCTCCGAGAACGGCCGCGTGGCCTCCAACAGCCAGAGCGCATACGTGCTCGCGCTGCACTTCGACCTGCTGCCGGAGCACATGCGTCAGTCCGCGGCGGATCGGCTGGCCCAACAGGTCCGGGCGTTCGGCTATCACCTGACCACCGGCTTCGTCGGCACGCCCTACCTGTGCCACGTGCTGAGCCGCTTCGGACACACCGATCTGGCCTACGAACTGCTCAACCAGGAGAGCTATCCCTCCTGGCTCTACCCGGTCAAGATGGGCGCGACGACCATCTGGGAGCGCTGGGATGGCATCAAGCCGGACGGCAGCTTCCAGGACGAGGGCATGAACTCGTTCAACCACTACGCATATGGCGCGATCGGCGACTGGCTCTATCGCGTGTCCGCGGGCCTGGACACCGCGCTGACCGGCCCCGGCTACAAGCACATCACCGTCCGCCCGCAGCCCGGCGGCGGCCTGACGCACGTGCGCGCGGCCCTCAGGACGCCCTACGGCCTGGCCGTCTCCGCATGGCAACTGACGAAGCGCGACTTCAGCTTGCAGGTGACCGTGCCGGCGAACGCGCGCGCGACGATATACATCCCCGCGTCCAGCCTGGATCAGGTGACCGAAGGGGGCCGCAGCCTGGCCGATGCGGCCGGCGTGAGCCATGCGCGCGTCGAGGACGGCGCGGTCGTGGTGGAGGTCGGTTCCGGCGAATACGCGTTCGTCAGCACCGGCTTCAACCTGGAGCAGGCCATGAAGGACGTGCGCCACATCGCGGGCCGGCTGGATCTGGGCAGCTCGCTCGCAGACGTGCTGGCCGACGAGCGCGCCAGGGCCGTGCTGGCGCGCCACGTGGGCGAGGAAATGCTCAATCACCCGTTCCTGCGCCGCGGCGCAGGAACCCAGCCGCTCGACGCGCTGGCGCGCTTCAACCCCGCGCTGACGCCGGAGCGCATGAAGGAGATCGAGCGCGACCTGCTCGCGCTGGCGTAAGCCGAGTCAGGGGATGCAGGGCGCGCATTATGTGCGCCCTGCGTGACGCCGCGCGCCCTACGACTCCTTGCGCTTCGGCTCGGCCGGCGGCAGGTCCGCGTTGTGAACCTCGTAGGGCGGAGTCTTGGGCGAGAGCACCAGGCCGTAGGTCGCGCGGCGTATATCGTTCCCGCTGAGCCGGATCTCCTGCGTCCGCCGGCCCTCGCAGCGGAGGAAGATATCCGTGCCCACCTGCGCCCGGCAGTTGCGCACCGCGGCCCAGCGCACGTTGCGCAGCCTGATGGCCGCCGCGCCGCTGTCGGCCCGCGCCTGCCGCGCCGACACCGCGTCGAGCACCAGATCCTCCACCTCGTCCACCACCAGCGCGCTCTGCGCCCGGCTCGCCGGCTCGCCCTCCCACACGATCTCCACGTCCCTCAGCGTGAAGTTGCGCGCGTTGCGGATGGTCAGCGCGTCGCGCGTGCGTTGAAGCGGCTCATCCGGGTTCCAGGCGACCGCCAGCCGCACGTTGTCCAACGTGACGTTCTCCAGCGGCGAGGTCACGTGGCCCTCGATCATGCTCGACCCCATGCCGCGCGCGATGACGTTGCGGATGACGATATTGCGCATCGCGCCGATGCCCGGCTCGCTGTCCTTGTCGACGCGCGGATCCAGCTCGCTGCGGCGGATCAGCCGGAAGTGCAACGGGTCGGCCTCACCCCACCAGAACCAGTCGAACGTGCGGCACTCGATCGTCAGGTTCGACAGCACGACGTTCTCCACCACGCCGCCGTCGAAGACCATGAACGCGATGCCGCGGTTCGAGTTGGTGATGACGCAGTTGTCGATGACGACGTTGCGGACTGCGACCATGTTGCCGTCGCAGAACTTGATCGCGCTGGAGGACGAGGAGAGGCGACAGTTCGTCACCGTGATGTTCTCGCACGCGCGGGCTGGCCCGTGGATCGGCGACGAATAGAAGACGAGCGCGTCATCGCCCGTCTCGATGGTGCAGTTGGAGATGCACACATCCCGGCAGCCGTCCGGGTCGATGCCGTCGGCCCAGACGCCCGTCTCCTGGCTCGTGCGGATGGTCACGCCGTCGATCAGCAGCCGCTCGCAGCCCCACGGGTGGATGGTCCACAACGGGGAGCGCACGAACGACAGCCCGCTGATGCGCACGTCCGTGCAGCGCACCAGCAAGACCAGATGGCCGACCGAGTTTGCGGTGGGAAACGCCCTGCGGAGCGGCAGCTTGAGCTTCTCCATGATGACCTGGTTGGAGTAGATGTAACGATCCTCCAGATCGTTCAAACGCCACTCGTATTCGGCCTGGCCGTCCAACATGCCCCGCCCTTCCAGCGCGATGTTCTCCGCGTCCGCGGCGTAGACCAGCGCGCGCTGGTCGAAGTGCGCCGGATCCTTGCTGGCATAGAGGGTCGCGCCCGCCTCCAGATGGAGGGTCACATGGCTGCGCAGGTGGAGCGTGCCCGAGGTGTAAGCGCCGGGCGGGAAATAGACGATGCCGCCCCCTGCCGCGTTGCACGCATCGATCGCCTGCTGGATGGCGGCCTGTGCATGGTCGGCCTTATCGCCGGTCGCGCCGAAATCGCGCACGTCGTAGAGTGCCAGGTCACGGTTGATCACGGTTCCTCCGTCACATGAACGCTGATAGCGCAGATGAAATAGGATGCCTGAAAGGTGCTTGCGCGGCGAGTGTATCATGAAATATCGGCAGCCTACAAACGCCCTGACGGGCGCACGTTGCGGCTGGCGCGGCGCGGCAAACTTCGCTACAATGGCATAAAGGGCAACGTCCGTTATCAGTCCAACGGGATAGCAGGCCATGAGCGTAGAGGTCTTCGATCGGTTAGCGCGCGAATACGATGGTTGGTTCGACCGTCATCTCGCGCTCTATCTTGCCGAGCTGGAGACGCTGCGCCGGCTGCTGCCGCAGGGCGGGATCGGCGTCGAGATCGGCGCCGGCTCCGGACGCTTTGGCCTGCCGCTGGGCGCTGCCGTGGGCATCGAGCCCAGCCGGGCTATGGCGAAAATCGGGCTCGCGCGCGGGCTGCCGACCGTGCAGGCAGTCGGCGAGCATCTGCCCCTACGGGACGGCTGCTTCGACTGGGCGTTGCTCGTGACCGTGATCTGCTTCGTGGACGATGTTCCGACGCTGCTGCGCGAGACCGGGCGGGTTCTCAAGCCGGGCGGCCGAATTGTAATCGGCCTGATCGACCTTGCCAGTCCCCTGGGTCGGCTGTACGAGTCGCAGCGCGATGCGAACCCCTTCTATCGCCACGCCCGTTTCTACACCGCGGGCGAGGTCATCGCCCGGCTGGAACAGGTCGGCTTCCGAGAGCCGACCGCCTATCAAGCCATGATCCCCCTGCCCGACGAGCCGCAGCAGGAGAGCATCGAAGTACGGCCGGGCCACGGGGAGGGCGGCTTCGTGGGCATCGGCGCGGTCTGGTCGCCCCTTCGTAGCCAGTTATCCGGCAATCCGGGAGGGTTCGTTTGACCGCCCGCCGCGCTCGGTGCTAGAATCGCGCGCAACCGGTTGCTCCAACGATCACGATTATCGGAGACTCACCATGTCACGCGATGATGCATTGGCCCTCATCCGGCGCACCGGCGTGATTGCGATCATGCGCGCCCAGGCATCCGACCAGTTGCTCGCGGCCGCCGAGGCCGTCAGCGCCGGCGGCGTGCAGGCCATCGAGGTCACGTTTACCACGCCCGGCGCGCTGGACGTCATCCGGCAGGCCGTCGCGGCCTTCGGCGGCGGCCGCGGCGCTGGCGACATGCTCTTCGGCGCGGGGACCGTGCTCGACCCGGAGAGCGCCCGCGCCGCGATCCTCGCGGGCGCGCAGTTCATCGTCTGCCCCACCCTCAACCTCGAGACGATCGCGCTCTGCAAGCGGTACAGCGTGCCCGTGCTGCCCGGCGCGTTCACGCCCACCGAGATCCTGACGGCCTGGGAGGCCGGCGCAGACCTGGTCAAGGTCTTTCCCGCCAGTATCGGCGGCCCC
>MWBF01000018.1 GCA_002068935.1 Chloroflexi bacterium ADurb.Bin325 | reverse complement strand
TCGGCTGGGCTTGAGGGAGGGGACTATTTGGCCCCCATCCCCTGGCCCCTTCCCCCGTCGGAACGGGGGAAGGGGAGACGCCTCCCTCCCCTGCTACGCAGGGGAGGGCTGGGGTGGGGGCCGCCCGGTTGTCAGCCTGTCGGCGTGAGATTACGCCGGCAACGGCTTCTTGCGGTGCGCGTAATGCTCTTGCAGGCTGCGATAGTGCAGCTCCTTCTGGCGCAGCGCGCGGATAGCCGCGACCGCGGCCGTCGCGGCCGAGAGCGTCGTGAGCAGCGGCACGTCCATCGTGATGGCCGCCGCGCGGATCTCCGCGCCCGCGCTGTGCGCATCCGGGCCGAGCGGCGTGTTCAAGATGAGCTGCACCTGCCCGGAACGGATCAGGTCTACCGCATCGGGCGAGCCGTGCTCGACCTTGTTGATGTAGCTGACGGGCAGCCCGACCCGGCCGAGGAACGCCGCGGTGCCCGGCGTCGCGACGAGGCGGAAGCCCAGCCGGTGCAGGTCGCGCGCGATCTTGAGCGCTGCGCCCTTGTCGAAGTCGTTGACGCTGATGAGCGCCGCGCCCGACAGCGGCAGGCTGGCCCCGGCCGCGATCTGCGACTTGGCGAATGCGTGGCCGAAGTGCGCCGCGTGGCCCATGACCTCGCCGGTGCTGCGCATCTCCGGGCCGAGCAGCGCATCGGAGCCGGCCAGCTTCTTGAACGGCAGCACGGCCTCCTTGATGAAAAAGCCGTCCACGACCGGCTCGGTCAGCAGCCCCAGCTCGTCGAGCGTCTGGCCCGCCATGATGCGGCTGGCGAGCGCGGCGAGGTTGACGCCCGTCGCCTTGCTCGCATAGGGGATCGTGCGCGAGGCGCGCGGGTTGACCTCCAGCACGTAGACGATGTCGTCCCTGATCGCGTACTGCACGTTCATCAGCCCGCGCACGCCGAGCGCCAACCCCAGCCGCTCGGTGTACTCGTGCAGGATGCTGAGGTGATACTGGCTGACCTTGTACGGCGGGAGGACGCAGGCCGAGTCGCCGGAGTGGACGCCGGCCTCCTCGATGTGCTGCATGACCGCGCCGACCACGACGCGACGCCCGTCGCAGAGCGCGTCCACGTCGATCTCGACCGCGTCTTCCATGAAGCGATCGACGAGCAGGGATGCGCCCGGCGCGGCGTCGAACGCGGCCTGGACGAACCCGGCCAGCGCGCCCGGATCGCCGACGATGGCCATCGCGCGGCCGCCGAGCACGTAGGAGGGCCGCACGAGCACGGGATAGCCGATCTCCGCGGCGATGGCGCGCGCCTCCGCCAGGCTGTGCGCGATGCCGTGCTCCGGCTGCGGGATGTCGAGCCGGGCCAGCAGCTCGGCAAAGCGCTCGCGGTCTTCGGCCAGCCGGATGGCCGCGGGCGAGGTGCCCAGGATCGGCACGCCCGACTCCTCCAGCCCCTCCGACAGGTTGAGCGGCGTCTGCCCGCCGAACTGGACGATGACGCCGGCTGGCTGCTCCCGCTCGACGACGTTCAGGACGTGCTCCAGCGTCAGCGGCTCGAAGTAGAGCCGGTTGGCGGTGTCATAGTCGGTCGAGACGGTCTCCGGGTTGCAGTTGAGCATGATCGTCTCGTAGCCCAGCCCCTTGAGCGCAAACGCGGCCTGGCAGCAGCAGTAGTCGAACTCGACACCCTGGCCGATGCGGTTGGGCCCGCTGCCGAGGATGAGGATCTTGGGCCGGCCGGTCGGCTCCGTCTCGTCGGCGGACTCGTATGCGCTGTAGAGATAGGGCGTCTGCGCGGCGAACTCGGCCGCGCAGGTGTCCACGCGCTGGAAGGTGGGGAGGATGCCCAGGTCGCGGCGCAGCGACCTCACCCCCCTGTCCCCCCCTCCTCGCAGGAGAGGGGGAGCTGCGGATGCGAACAATCGTGCGAGGTGGCTGTCGGAGAAGCCCAGCCGCTTGGCCCGGCGCAGCACGTCCGCCAGCCTCGAAGCATCCTGAGCGGGTGGACGACTCAATGCTGCTGAAGATTCATCGCCAGTCGAAGGATGCTCCCGCGCAGCCGCCGCCACCTCCCGCTCGCACGCGGCGATCTCCTGCATCTGCACGAGGAACCACGGGTCGAAGCCGGTCGCGGCCGCGATGGCGTCCAGCGGCAGCCCCGCGCGCACCGCCCGATAGACCGCGAACAGCCGGTCCGCGGTCGGCTGGCGGAGCGCGGCCAGGTCGGCCACGTCGTGCGGGTCCGCCGGCGCGCTGCGCTGCGGGCCGGAGCCGTCCAGCGCGTCCACGCCGATCTCCAACGACTGTACCGCCTTGTTGAGCGCGGCCGGGAAAGTGCTGCCGAGCGACATGACTTCGCCCACGGACTTCATCTGTGGGCCGAGGAGCGGGTCCACGCCGGGGAACTTCTCGAAGGCCCAGCGCGGCATCTTGACCACGACATAATCCAGCGCCGGTTCGAACGCGGCCTGCGTCTGGCCCGTGATGTCGTTCGGGATCTCGTCGAGCGTGTAGCCGACCGCGACCAGCGCGGCGAGCTTGGCGATGGGGAAGCCGGTCGCCTTCGAGGCCAGCGCTGACGAGCGTGAGACGCGCGGGTTCATCTCGATGACCAGCGTGCGGCCCGTGGCCGGGTCCACCGCAAACTGGACGTTTGCGCCGCCCGTCGCGACGCCGACCGCGGCCATCACGCGCCGCGCCAGGTCGCGCAGCACCTGGTACTCGCGGTCGGTCAGCGTCTGGGCCGGCGCGACGGTGATGCTGTCGCCGGTGTGGACGCCCATCGCGTCCAGGTTCTCGATGGAGCAGACGACGACGAAGTTGCCCCCGCCGTCGGACATGACCTCCAGCTCGTACTCCTTCCAGCCGAGCACCGACTCCTCGATCCAGGCCTGGCCGATGGGCGAGACTGCGACCGCGCGGCGCACGGCCTCCGGCAGCTCGTCCGGCCCAGAGACCCATGCCGCGCCCGCGCCGCCCAGCGCAAAGGATGCGCGCACGAGCATCGGGTAGCCCGTCCGGTCGGCCAGCGCCAGCGCCTCGGCCAGGTTGTGCGCGGGGCCGCCGGTCGGCACGGGGAGCCCCTGCGCCAGCAGCGTGCGGCGGAACAGGTCGCGATCCTCCGCCGCCTTGATCGCGGAGAGCGGCGCGCCGATGAGCTGAACGCCGTGCCGTTCGAGCGCGCCGTTCTCGCTGAGCGCCAGCGCGAGGTTGAGGCCGGTCTGCCCGCCGACGGTCGGCAGCATCGCATCGGGCCGTTCCTGCCGGATGATTGCCTCCAGCGCCTCCGGCGTCAGCGGTTCGACATATGTCGCATCCGCCAGCTCGGGGTCGGTCATGATCGTCGCCGGGTTCGAGTTGACCAGGACGACGCGGTAGCCTTCCCGCCGCAGCGCCTTGACGGCCTGCGTGCCGGAATAGTCGAACTCCGCGGCCTGCCCGATGACGATCGGGCCGGAGCCGGGGATCAGGATGGTGTGAAGATCGGTGCGTTTTGGCATAGCGATCACGAAGGAAGATTGAAGAAGGAAGATGCAAGATGCTTCATCCTTCGACCGGCGTTCTTCCTTCTTCCTTCTTCCTTTTTCAGTCCTTCATCAAGGCAAAGAATTCATCGAATACGTCCAGCGCGTCATGCGGGCCGGGCGCGGCCTCGGGATGATACTGGACGCACAGCACGGGGCGGTCGCGCAGGCGGAACCCCTCCAGCGAGCCGTCGTTCAGGCTGACGTGCGTGATTTCGACGCGAGCAGGGTCGAGGGTGGCCGCCTCGACGCAGTAGTTGTGGTTCTGCGCGGTGATCTGGACCGCGCCGGTGCGCAGATCCTTGACCGGATGGTTGGCCCCGTGATGGCCGAACTTCAGCCGCGCGGTGGTCGCGCCGAGCGCCAGCCCGACCAACTGGTGGCCCAGGCAGATGCCGAGCATGGGCACGCCATGTTCGATCAGCACGCGCACCGCGGCCACGGCATACGGCAGGCCGGCCGGGTCGCCGGGGCCGTTGGACAGGAACACGCCGTCGGGCCGGAGCGCGAGCACGTCCGCCGCGGAGGTGTCCGCGGGGACGACGGTGACGCGCGCGCCGCTCGCGGCGAGATGGCGCAGGATGTTGCGCTTGGTGCCGAAGTCATAGGCCACGACGTGGGGCCTCGGTTGGCCGGCCGGCCCGGCCGGCTGCGGACGCCCCTGCCTGGAGCGCGCGGTCCAGTCATCCGTCGTGTCGGGCCAGGCGTAGGCCTCCGAGCAGGTGACCTCGCGCACCATGTCGCGGCCATCCAGCCCGGGCCAGGCCCGCGCCCGCGCCAGCAGCGCGTCCGCGGACGCGCCGCATGTCGAGAGCGCGGCGCGCTGCGTGCCCCCGTCGCGCAGCCGCCGCGTCAGATAGCGCGTGTCCACATCCGCGATGCCGGGGACGCCGTGCTCCGCCAGCCAGTCGGCCAGCGGCTGGCGGCTGCGCCAGTTGGAGACGGCCGGGCTGAGGCTGCGCGTGACGACCGCGGCGATCTGGGGGATGGCCGACTCGTCGTCCTCCAGGTTGATGCCGACGTTGCCGATGTGCGAGACGGTGAACAGGATGCCCTGCCCGCGATAGGAGGGGTCGGTCAGAATCTCCTGGTAGCCCGTCATGCTGGTGTTGAAGACCAGCTCGAAGACCGTGTCCGTGGCCGCGCCGAACGCGACGCCGGTAATGATGCTGCCGTCCTCGAGCACGAGTGTTGCCTGGGTCATAGACGTTCCTGTAACAGATTGCTCACGCAAAAACGCAAAGCTGGCAAAGTGGGCCTTTGCGCTTTGCGTCTTTGCACGAGCCTCGAAGAGCCGAGAGTTGTTGAGCGCCTGGCCTCACCCCCCATCCCCCTCTCCTGGCGCCGAGCCTTTGGCTCGGCGCCAGGAGAGGGGGGAGCCGAGGGGTCAAGCCTCAGCGCTTTTCGGCTAGATAATAAGGTGCGAAGTCTGCGCTGACAATGGCCGCCCCTTCGACTGCGTGCGTCGCTGCGTCCTGCGCGAGATTGTCAGGCGTATGGGGCCAGCGTGGGCAGGAACGCGGGCGGCCGGCGGACGCGCGTGGCCTGCTCGAAGGCGTAGGCGCAGCGGATCAGCCGCGGCTCGCTCCACGCGGCGCCGACGAACGACACGCCCACCGGCAACCCGGCTGGCGCGGCCGCCCCCGCGCCGATATAGCCCAGCGGCACGGTGACGCTCGGATAGCCCGCGACCGCCGTGGGCGCGGACTTGCCGCCGGTGTAATGATCGCCATTGATGTGGTCGGTCAGCCACGCGGGGCCGCCCGACGGCTCGATCAGCGCGTCGAGCCGATATTCGGCTAACACCGCGTCGATCCCTTCGTCGCGGCCCAGCCGGCGGTTGGTCGCCAGCGCCTCGAGATACGCCGCGTCGGTCAGCGGCCCTTTCGTCTGCGCCTGCAACAGCAGCTCCTGGCCGAAGAAGGGCATGACCGTGTCGCGATGCGCCTCGTTGAACGCGATCACGTCCGCGAGCGAGCGCACCGGCGCATCCGGCCCCAGCCCCGCGAGATAGGCGTTCAGGCCAGCCTTGAACTCGTAGAGCAGCACCGTCATCTCGCTGTCGCCCAGCTCCTTGTGGATGGGCACGTCGGTCGGATCCACGATCTCCGCGCCCAGATCGCGCAGGACCCGGATCGCGTCCTCCAGCAGGGCGTCGACGCCCGGATGGAAGCCGCAGAGGTTGCGCGCCACGCCGATGCGCAGGCCCGCCAGGTCGTCCACCAGAAACGGCGCAAAGCTGGCCGGATAATCGGGCGGAATCGCCGCGGTCGCGGGGTCGCGCGGGTCCGGCCCCGCGAGCACGGCCAGCAGCGCGGCCGCGTCCGCGACGGTGCGCGCCATCGGCCCCGCGGTGTCCTGGCTGTGCGCGATGGGGATGACGCCGGCCCGGCTGACCAGCCCGACGGTCGGCTTGACGCCGACGATGCCGCAGATGTGCGACGGGCAGATGATGGAGCCGTCGGTCTCCGTGCCCACGGCTGCCGCACACAGATCCGCTGCGACCGCGACCGCGGAGCCGGACGATGAGCCGCACGGGTTCCGGTCGAGCGCGTAGGGGTTGTGGGTCTGGCCGCCGCGGCTGCTCCAACCGCTGGTCGAACGGGTCGAGCGGAAGTTGGCCCACTCGCTGAGGTTGGTCTTGCCGAGCAGGAGCGCGCCCGCGGCGCGCAGCCGCGCCACGAGCGGCGCGTCCTCTGGCGGGGCCGCGCCGAGCAGCGCCAGCGAGCCGGCCGTGGTCAGCATCCGGTCGCGGGTGGCGATGTTGTCCTTCAGCAGGATGGGCGCGCCGTGGAGCGGGCCGCGCGGCCGGCCCGCGCGCAGCTCCGCATCGAGCCGGTCGGCCTCGTCCCAGACGTCCGGGTTGACCTCGATGACCGCGTTGAGCCGCGGCCCGGCCTGGTCGAGCGTCGCGATGCGGTGCAGATACTCCGCGGCCAGGTCGCGCACGCTCAGGTCGCCGGCGACAAGCTGCGCACGGATGGCGGCCAGGGTCAGTTCAGCCATGTTTCACCTTGCTGTCCGAACGATTACCGCGCGGCCAGGACGGCCCGCGCGAGATCCGCGGGCGCGAGGCCGGGCGAGACGATCCCGCGCGCGGCGTACACCTGCGCAAAGCGCGCGGCGAGCTCGTCCTCGTCGAGCGCGGCCCCGTCGGCCGCGGCCTCCAGATCGGCCAGCGCGGCCGCGGGCAGCAGCGTGAAGTCGCCGGAGAGGGCCAGCCCGTCGATGCGGCCCGCGTGCAGCCGCACGGTCGCGCGCACCAGCCCGCCCGCCGCCTTGTGCAGCCCTTCGGCGACGCGCACGTCCTCGTGGATCTTCACGCCCGCGAGGCGCGCGCGGCCCCCCTCTTGCAGCCATGCGTCGGACGCAAACCGCTCGTCGAGCGCGCGCGCCTCGGCCTCCTCCGCGAGCGTCCACGCGCCCGGCTCGACCGGCTCGCCCAGCGCGGCCGCGCACGCGGCGATGTAGCGCGCCACTACAGCGTCTCGCGGGGGCGCGGCGCCGAGCTGCTCGGCCAGCGTGGTCATGTACTGTTCCAGGCCCTCGACGATCTTGTCGCGCATCTTCTCGGACGCCGCCTTGAGCACGCGCGCCATCGCGGGCTTGTCGAAGGTGAACATCAGGCTGCCCACGACCACGTCCGCCGCGCCGAGCTGCGCCGCGCCCGTCCCGCCGATCTTCTTGCCGGCCACGTGGATGTCGTTGACCGGCCGGTGATACGCCGCGACGCCGAGATCGCGGTACGTCTCGACCAGCGGGCGGATGTACAGGTCGAACCGTTCGACCAGATCCGCAGGGAGGCGACCCTGGCGAAAGACCCACTGGGCGAACACCTGACCGTCGTCCAGATAGACCGCGCCGCCGCCGACCTCGCGCCGGATGACGGGCAGCCCCGCCGCGCGGCAGTAGGCCAGATCCACCTCCGCGGCCGCGTCCTGGTGATAGCCGATGCTGACGTAGGGCCGGTCGCTGCTCACCAGGATGATGGTGTCGGGCCCGTCCGGCTGCATGGCATACGCGGCCGCGTGGTAGACGGTCTGCGACCGCACCGGCGACACCCGTCCGAAATCCAGCAGGCGAATAGTCACGGATTGCCTCCCCGTTTGGCTGGAATTAGTATAGGCGGCCGCGGGTGACGCGTCAAGCGGCGTCCCCCTTGTTGTTGAGCGATTCCAAATGCAGGCGCTACGGGAGCATCCAGAGCGGAGCAGCCATGGCCCTGGGGCCGCCGTACAGGATAAAAATGCCGGAAGCACCCTGAGCGGAGAGCCGCTGCGTCCTTCGACTGCGCTTCGCTCCGCTCAGGATGCGGCTCGGAGTCGAAGGGGCGGCCATTTTCAGAGCAGGCCGCACGCAGTGTGGACGCAGTCGAAGGATGCGACTTTTGCCCGCTCCGGCGCTCAAGCTTACATTCGGAATTGCCCCGTTGTTCAGCCCCGCCCCCTGCCGGAGAACGCGCCTCTGTGTGGTATACTGGGGCGAACATCGCACGAAGGAGAACCGAGGATGCCGTCGCTGGAGCACTCGCTGGAGCGCAGCCTGACGCCTGCCGAACTGGATCTGTTTCGCAGCCTGACGACCCCGCGCAAGATCCAGGACTTCCTGGATACGGTGAAATATGAGCCGGAGTATTTCAACCGCGCGCCGCTGCGCGTGCTGCGCGAGCGGACGGCCCACTGTCTCGACGGCGCGCTGTTTGCCGCGGCCGCGTTGCAGCGCATCGGCCACCCGCCCCTCGTCATCGACCTGCTGCCGGAGCCGCTGGTCGACGACGACCACGTGCTCGCCATCTTCCAGCAGAACGGGGCCTACGGCGCGGTCGCCAAGTCGAACTTCACCGGCCTGCGCTATCGCGAGCCGGTCTTCCGCACGCGCCGCGAGCTGGTCATGTCGTACTTCGAGGACTTCTTCAACAGCCGGGGGCAGAAGACGCTGCGCGCATACACCGCGCCGCTGAACCTGGCCGCGTTCGACGCGCTGCGCTGGGAGACGGACGACGCGGCCGCGGATCTCATCGAGGCGCGGCTGAAGGAGCTCAGACAGTTCCCTGTCCTCACCCCCGCGATGATCCGCGATCTGTCGCCGGTAGATCGGGGCAAGCTCGAGGCCGGCCTGCTCGGCGCGGATCGCGCCGGCCTGTTCAAGCCGGGCATCGCCTGAGACGGGCCGTGCGCATCACTTCCCGGCCACGATGGGCAAGAACACCGGCAGCCGCCGCTCGCCCACCGTGAACGAAGCGCTGGCGCTCGTCGTTCGGTTGCCGGACGTTAACGCGCCTGTGAATCCATACTCGCCCCACCGCACGCCCGGCGGCAGGACCACCGCGATGCCCCACCACGCGTCGCCTGGCGGCGCCTGCGTCGCATAATTCTCCGGGCCCAATGCAGCTTGCAGCGTATACCAACCTGCGCTATACTCGCTATTGCGAACAGTTGCAATAGTAAGTGTCTATCCGAAAATTGCTCTGGCCGGTCTCCGACCGAGCCAGGGGCACGGTCAGAGACCGGCCCCAGCGGGTTTTCGGATAGGTTCTAAGTTTTCGCATTTACCCCGGAAGCTTCAAGCAAGGAGGTCATCATGTTCCTGAGCGTCCAACCCATGCACATCCCCGACGGGTTCCTGTCCGTCGCGGTGTCGGTGCTCCTATGGTTGCTGTCGGTCGCGGCCATCGCCTATGCGTTGCAGCGGGTGAACCGCGAGCTGGGCGAGCGGCAGGTCCCGCTGATGGGCGTCCTCGCGGCGTGCATCTTCGCCGGCCAGATGCTCAACTTCTCGGTCACGGGCGGCACGTCGGGCCACCTGATGGGCGCAGCCATCGCCACGATCCTGCTCGGCCCCTGGGCCGCGATCATCGTCATGACCGCGGTCGTCAGCGTCCAGGCGCTCATCTTCCAGGACGGCGGGCTGCTGGCGCTCGGTGCAAACCTGTTCAACATGGGCGTCATCGGCGTGACCGTGTCCTACTTTGCCTACCACACGCTGCGCCGCCTGACGGGCGACAAGCCGTGGAGCATCATCGTCAGCGGGTTCGTGGCGGCCTGGCTCTCCATCTTCATCGCCTCGCTGGCCGTGGCGCTGCAACTGGCGGTCTCCGGCACGTCGCCGGCCAACGTCGCGGTCGCCGCGATGGGCGGCGTCCACGCGCTGATCGGCATCGGCGAGGGGCTGATCACCGCGGGCGCGCTGGCCTTCCTGCTCGCGACGCGGCGCGACCTGGTCGGCGCGGGCGCGCCGCGCGGCGAGTCGAGCCGGACGGTCTGGCTGGGCGGGCTGGCGATTGCGGCGCTGCTGGCAGTGCTCGCGCCGTTGGCCTCGGCCCATCCCGACGGGCTGGAATGGGTGGCCGAGCAGAGCGGCTTCCTCGACCGGGCGCAAGGCCCGCTGTACAACATCATCCCCGACTATCTGCTGCCCGGCGTCTCGAACGAGGCGCTGAGCACCATCCTCGCGGGCATCATCGGCCTGCTGATCGTCGCGGGGGTCACGCTTGCCGTCGGCCAATCGCGGCGCAGGCGCGCCTCAGAGGGGGAGACGAAATAGAACGCCGCCAACTTTCGGGCTTTAGTGTCTATCCGAAAACCCGCTGGGGCCGGTCTCTGACCGTGCCCCTGGCTCGGTCGGAGACCGGCCAGAGCAATTTTCGGATAGGTTCTTGGTGATAGTGGCCGTGACTTCAGTCGCCAGGAGATTTTTTGGACAATCCCTCATCGGCGTCCTGTTCCGGCCGGGTTGACGCATGACGCACGCGCACTTCCTGGATCCCTACCGCCCGCGGGCCAGCCTGATCCACGCGCTCGACCCGCGCGTGAAGTTCCTGCTGGCCGTCGGCTTCATCCTGGCGGCCGCGCTGACCCCGCCGGCCGCGTGGGCGGCCTACATCCTGCTGGCCGCGCTGGCGCTGGCCGCGACCGTGCTTTCGGAGCTGGGCGTGGGCTACGTCTTGCGGCGGTCGGGCCTGGCGCTGCCGTTCGTGCTGGCCGCGTTCCCCGTGCTGTTCACGCTGGACGGCGCGGCGCTGCTGCATTTCCGGCTCGGCCCGCTGGTCCTGACGCTCAGCGACGCGGGGCTGGTCCGCTTCGTCAGCATCGCGCTCAAGTCGTGGCTCTCGGTCCAGGCGGCGATCGTGCTGGCCGGGACGACACCCTTTCCCGAGCTGCTGCTCGCGATGCGCAGTCTGCGCATCCCCCGGCTGCTCGTCGCCATCATCGGCCTGATGTGGCGCTACCTGTTCGTGCTGGCGGACGAGGCCCTGCGCCTCATGCGCGCGCGGGCCGCACGCAGCGCCGCGGCCGCTGAGCCGGGCCGTCGCGTCGGCGGCACGGTCGCCTGGCGCGCCCGCGTGACCGGCGGCATGGCCGGGAACCTCTTCCTGCGCTCGTTCGACCGCGCCGACCGCATCTACAACGCGATGGCCGCGCGCGGCTACGACGGCGAGGTGCGCATGCTGCCGATCCCGCGCGTGCCGCTGGGCCAGCGTGTGCTGGTCGGCCTGGCGCTGGCCGGCCTGGCGCTGGTCGTTTTGCTGGGATATCTGCTCTGATGCATCACACAATCGAAGTGGCGGCCCTCTCCTTTGCCTATCCCGACGGCCACCGCGCGCTGCAAGACATCTCGCTGCACATCGCGCCGGGCGAGAAGGTCGCCCTGCTCGGGCCGAACGGCGCGGGCAAGTCCACCCTCCTGCTGCACCTGAACGGCATCCTGCGCACGCAGGCCGGCCAGGTCAAGGTCTGCGGCCTCGAGGTGACCGAGAAGACGCTGGGCCAGGTGCGGGCCGCGGTCGGCCTGGTGTTCCAGAACCCCGACGACCAGCTCTTCTCGCCCACGGTCTTCGACGATGTGGCGTTCGGCCCGATCTACCAGGGGCTGTCCGCGGCCGATGTGCGGCGGCGGGTGGACGAGGCGCTGGCCGCGGTGCACATGTCGGACTACAAGGCCCGCGTCTCCCACCATCTCAGCACGGGCGAGAAGAAGCGCATCGCCATCGCCACTGTGCTCTCCATGGGGCCGGAGATCCTGGCGCTCGACGAGCCGACCGCGGGACTGGACCCGCGCGCGCGGCGCGGCCTGCTGCGCCTGCTGGCCGAGCTGCCCCAGACCATGCTCGTTGCGACGCACGACATCCGCATGGTGCTGGAACTGTTGCCCCGCACGGTCATCATGGACCGCGGTGTGATCGTCGCGGACGGCCCGTCCGCGGAGATCCTGGCCGACGCCGCGCTGCTGGCCGAGCATGGGCTGGAGGTATACTGACGATGAGCTGCGAGAGCGCTTTCATCCAGGCCCTGCGCGAGCGGGGGATGCGCCTGACGCCGCAGCGTGAGATGGTGCTGGCCGTCATGCACGACCTGACCGGCCACGCGACCGTGGAGGACATCTACCGCCGCGTGCAGGAGCGCAGCGCGGCCGTGGACATCTCGACCGTCTACCGCACGCTGGAGCTGTTGCAGACCTTCGACCTGCTCGTCACCCTGGACGTGCCGGACGGCCAGCGGCGCTATGCGCTGGTCAGCACCCACGGTGAGCACGTCCATCTCGTGTGTCAGGGCTGCGGCCGCCAGATGCACGCCGACCTCGCGCCGTTCGAGGCGCTGGCCGAGCAGGTGGCCGTCCGATACGGCTTTGCGCTGGCGACGGCGCACCTGTCGCTGCCGGGGCTGTGCGCCGCATGCCAGGAGGCCGGGGCGCGCTGAGCGGGCAGAAAAAGTGTTGACAGACCCTCGGCCGTGAGTATAATCGAATCGCCGGCCCGCTGTCTCCGGCGACAACCCAGCAGAAAGAGAGCCACAGGCCATGAAACTGGCGGAAGCATTGATCCTGCGCGCGGACTGCAACAGGCGGTTGGAACAGTTAAACCAGCGGCTGCTGCGAAGCGCCAAGGTCCAGGAGGGCGATAAGCCGGCCGAGGATCCGCAAGAAATGCTGGCCGAGCTGGAACAGGTTACCGGCCAGCTCCAGCAGCTCATCCAGCGCATCAACCGGACCAACAGCAGCACGCTGTTGGATGAGTCCGACACGCTCTCCGACGCGCTGGCCGTGCGCGATGTGCTGAGGCTGAAGCAAGAGGTCTATCAGGACCTGGCGCAGGCAGCGATCGTCACCCAGAATCGCTACAGCAAGTCCGAGGTGAAGTTTTTCAGCGCGGTGGATGTTGCCTCGATCCAGCGTCGCGCCGACGACCTGGCCCGGCAGCATCGCGATCTCGATACCAGGATCCAGGAGGCCAACTGGCGAACCGAGTTGCTGGAATGATCCAAGCAGGTAGCCGTTGAAGCAGGAGCGTGCAGGGACGGCCGCCGCGCCGAACAGCGGCACCCATGGATCGTGCGCAGGGCCGCACGCCGGGTTCGAACCCCGTAGACCTGACAAGTCATGCCCAGCACAGTAACCTGGGTACCGGGCAACGTCACAGTAACTACCATCTGCAGGCCTGCATCGACGGTGAGGGTGGGTCAGGGGCAAATGCTTTGACCGTTCCGTGACTCGATGAAATAGCGGCCCGTGGTTGAATGCCACGGGCCGTTGTTTTATTCCGTAAATGTTGGAAGACCGACCAGAGCGGGTGGAGAGGCGCTGGGCCGGTCTCCGACCGCGCCCCCTGTCCGGGCATCCTGAGCGGGTGGACGGCTCGGCGCCGCCGACAGCGCAAGGCCAGTCGAAGGATGCGGTCGCCCGGCTCTGAAAATGGCCGCCCCTTCGACTGCGCCCGCACTGCGTGCGGCCTCCGCTCAGGGTGCTTCTGTTTTTGTCGGCATTTGGCATCGCTGATCATCAGACGTGCAGTATGGCGCGGTTATGGTAGAATGGCCTCATACAAAGTGGCCGCGCCCCGCGCTGGCGCGGCCACAGCACACCCTATAAAGGAGTACGCGATGCTGGACTTTTTTACCAAGAGCTTGTCCGAGCTAGATCCGGCAGTGTCCGAACTCATCGGGTATGAGGCCGAGCGTCAGGCGCGCAAGCTGATCCTGATCCCATCGGAAAGCCAGGCGCCCGAAGCCGTGCGCACCGCGTTAGGGTCCGTCTTCCAGAATATCTATGCCGAGGGCTATCCCAACCCCGATACGCACAGGCTCACCGAGGCGGAAATCCTGGATTATGGCGTCCAGCTCGCCCACTACCGCCGCTTCTCGGATGCGCGCTATTACAAGGGCGTCGAATACGCCAACATCGTCGAGGCGCTGGCCCGCCGACGGGCCGCGGAGATCTTCGCGGCCAACGGGATCGCGGCCGACGACATCTACACCAACGTTCAGCCGCTCTCCGGCTCGCCCGCCAACAGCGCGGTCTATGCGGCGCTCGTCCCGGCCGGCGCCACGGTCATGGGCATGGATCTGCTCCACGGCGGCCACCTGACCCACGGCAGTCCGGCCAACCGCTCCGGCAAGCTCTACCGGATCGTCTCCTACGGCATCGACCCCGACACCGAGCGGCTCAACTACGACGAGATCGAGCGTCTGGCGCGCGCGGAGCGGCCCAAGATGATCATCGCGGGCTACACTTCCTACCCGTGGATGCCCGACTGGGCGCGCTTCCGCCAGATTGCCGACGCGGTCGGCGCATACCTATTGGCCGACATCTCGCACATCGCGGGCATGGTCGCGGCTGGCGTCGTGGCCAGCCCGGTCGGCTACGCCCACGTCATCAGCTTCACGACGCACAAGACGCTGTACGGCCCGCGCGGCGCGTGCATCCTGACGACCGACGAGGCGCTGGCCGCCAAGATCGACAGCGCGGTCTTCCCCGGCGAGCAGGGCGGCCCCCACGTCAACGCGATGGCGGGCATGGCCGTCAGCTTCCGGCTGGCCGGCACGCCGGAGTTCCGCCAGCTCCAGCAGCAGGTGGTGGACAACGCGGTCACGCTGGCCGCGGAGCTGCAAGCGCGCGGGCTGCGCATCCCCTACGGCGGGACCAACACCCACATGCTGCTGGTGGACTGCAAGAGCGTGCGCGCCGCGTCGGGCGCAAGCCCCGACAAGAAGAAGGGCACGCCCCTGATGGGCGACACCGCGGCCCGCATCCTGGATCTGGCGGGCGTGGTCTGCAACCGCAACACGATCCCCGGCGACAAGAGCGCGCGCACCCCCAGCGGCATCCGCCTCGGCACGCCCTGGGTGACGCAGCGCGGGTTCCGCGCGGCGGAGATCGGCCGCATGGCGGAGATCATCGCGCGGGTGTTGCAGGGCTGCCAGCCCTACGCCACCGCGGGCCGCAGCGGGCCGCTCTACTCCGCGCACATCGACTTCGACCTGCTGGAGGAGGCCAAGCGGGACGTCGTGGATCTGGCCTGCTGCGTGGATCTGGGGCCGGACTACACGCCGAGCGGCTATCCGCACCACTACTTCATGTACAAGCCGACGACCGACCCCGGCGGCGAGTGGGACATCGTCGAGATCGAGGGGGCCTTTGCGCGCGACTTCTGCAACGTCGTCCTGACCAACGACGTGTATGCGCTCGGCCCCGGCGAGAGCCAGCCCACGTGGGTCCTGGAGCCGGACGGCCGGCCGATGAGCGCGGGCCTGCTGCGCCGGCCGGGGCCGGAGACGACGCGGCTCCAGTTGATGGTCGCGAAGGAGAGCGAGTCGCGCGTCGCGCACTGGCTGCGCGCGGTCTCCGACGGCTTCGTGCTGCTGGACAAGGACGATGTATACGTCACCGCGCCCGGGCCGGTGGTCATCCGCCGGCTGCCCCACACCGAGGTGGAGGAGTGGGATGCGCGGCCGCCCGCGCTGGAGCAGTTCGCCGATGGCAAGGCCGGCTGGGCCTACCACAAGCCCTATTGGATCGGCCATGCGGGCAGTCCGCGGCCCGCGGCGGACGAGCTGGGCAGCCTGTCCGCGTTCGAATGGCAGCCGCCCGTTGACCCGCCGCTCAAGCGCACGACCCTGTACGACGCGCACAAGCAGTTGCGCGCCAAGCTGGTCCCGTTCGCCGGCTATGAGATGCCGGTCCAATATACCTCGGTCATGGACGAACATCTGGCCGTGCGCAACCGGGCCGGGCTGTTCGATGTCAGCCACATGGGGCTGTTCGAGTTCAGCGGCGAGAACGCCCACCTGCTGTTGCAGACCCTCACGACCAACGATGTTTCGCCCATCGCGATCAGCGATTCGCAGTACAGCTTCCTGCTCGCGCCGGACGGCAGCGTGATCGACGATGTCTGGGTCTACCGCCTGGACACGGATCGCTACTGGATGGTCGTCAACGCGGCCAACAACGACAAGGACTGGGCGTGGATCAACGCGGTGCTGGAGGGCCGGGTGCAGATCGACGCCGCGCAGCCGTGGGTGCGCGCGCTCGGCGCGCCGACCGCCCAGGTGCGCGATATGCGGGCCGCGGCCCAGGGCGCTGAGGCGCGGGTGCAGCTGGCGCTGCAGGGCCCGCGCTCGCGCGATATCCTGCTGGCGTTGCTCGCGCCGGGCGACCCGCTGCGAGAGACGCTGCGGGAGATGAAGCGCAACCAGATCATCCACGGCCGGTTCGGCGAGTTCGACCTGTCGGTCTCGCGCACCGGCTACACGGGCGAGCCGATGGCCTTCGAGATCTTCGCCCACCCGGACGCCATACCTGCGCTGTGGGATGCGCTGCTCGCGGCCGGCAAGCCGTTCGGCGTGCAGCCCTGCGGGCTGGCCGCGCGCGATAGCCTGCGCATCGAGGCCGGGCTGCCGCTCTACGGCCATGAGCTGGCCGGGCCGCTCAACCTCGACCCGTCGGATGCCGGCTTTGCGTCGTTCATCAAGGTCGCCAAGCCGTACTTCATCGGCAAAGCGGCCTATCTCGCGCGCGAAGCCGCGCGGAGCGCGCAGTTGGTGCGCTTCCAGTTGGACGAGGAGCGCGCGCCGCTGCTCAACCAGGGGGATGTTATCGTCAACCGCAAGGGCCGCGTGGCCGGCTGGGTGACGAGCTGCTCGATCAACAGCGAGGGGCGCCTGGTGGGCCTGGGCTATGTGCAGACGCCCTACAACGAGCGCGACACCCGGCTGGCCGTCTACCGCACGAGCGCCAAGACGTGGGGGACGGGCGCGCTCGAAAGCCTTACTATCGGCGACCGCATCCAGTTGCCGGAGCACGTCACCGTCATCCAGCGGTTCCTGAACAAGAAATAGCTGCTTCTTGTCTCTTCTCCTGACATGGGCGTGTCACTCCTCGGATTGCATGCCCATGTCGGGGGGGCCGAAGCCGCTTATTTTGTAAATCCTGTGAATCCTGTCCAAAGCGCGGCCTGCGCTCAGGGCGCTCCCGCAGCGCCTATCTTCTGCGCCAGCTCCTCATGCAGATAGGCCGCGGCCGCGGCCAGCTCCGACGTGAGCAGCGCCCGCTCCTCCTCCGTATCCCCCTGTGCATAGGCGGCCAGCGCCGCCTCGATGGCGGGCCGGTGCTCCGCCGGCAGCGCGGCCAGCGCCCACGCGCCGCCCTCTGCCTTCGAAAGAATGGCTCCCGCCCGCAGATAAGCCAGCGTGCGGCAGGCGTTCAGCAGGCTGTAGACCGGGTGCTCGGCCAGGCCGGCCAGCCCGAACCGCGGGTCGAGCACATCCAGGCGCAGCGCATCGACGAAGTCGGCCCGCGGCACGGCCGGGAACACTTCTGCGATGGGCGGACCGAGCAGACGGACGCCGCGGGCGCGCAGCACCGTGATGTGCGCGGCCAGATCCGGGTCGCCCCGCTCGCTGGCAGTCCAACGCTGCCACGAGCCATCCGCCAGCGCGGCGGCCGTCTGGTCGCGCCAGTCCTCGCTGTAGTGGAAGTCGAACGGCGTGGGATAGCGCCACGGATGCAGATGTTCGCGGGCGAGGATGCTGATCTCGATCGGATAGGGCCGGCCGGAGCTGGCCAGCAGGAACGCGGCGACCGCGCGCCTCTGCGCGGGCGACATGGGCTGCCGCGTGACCGCAAGCAGGTCGATGTCGCTGCGCCGAGGGTTGAAGCAGCCGAGCGCGAGCGAGCCGTGCAGGTAGACGCCGAGCAGGTTGTCTGCCAGGACGCCGGCTAGCCCGTCCACGAGCGCAGCCGTCGTAGCCCTCGGGCTATCCCGGCCCGGCCGGTCTCCGCCCGGAGCAATTCTCGGATCGGCTCCGAGGCCGGTCAGCTCCGGCGCCGCCTCCCCCGATCCCCCACCTTCCATCTTCCTTCTTCGCTCTTCGATCTTCAATCGTCCAGCACGCTCGCGTCCTCGCCAAACCGCGCGAGGACTGCGGCCACCTCCGCGCGCGTCGGCACGTTCAGGCCGGTGCCGCGCTTCTGCACCTTGGCCGCGCCGACGGCGTTGGCCAGCACGCCGAGCGCGGACAGCTCCAGGCCTTTGAGATAGCCGTAGATGACGCCCGCGGCCAGGCTGTCGCCTGCGCCGGTCGCGTCCACCGCGGGGACGGGATAGCCCGGCGCGATCTCGAACCGGTCAGCCGCGATGAGCAGCGCGCCCGCGACATCGCGCTTGACCACCGCCAGCTTCGGCCCTTCCTTGACCAGGGCCTGTCCTGCGGCCAGCGCATCCGGCTGGCCGGTCAGCCCGATGGCCTCCTTCTCGTTGACCAGCACGACGGTCGCCAGCGCGGCGGCCTCCTTGTGCCAGGCATTGTCGAGCGCGGGGTTGCCCGGCCCGGGGTCGAAGAAGATCGGCACGCCCGCGGCCTTCGCCTCACGGAATGCCTCCAGGTTCGTCGTCACCACGCCGTGCGTCTCGGCCCAGCCGTCGGCAAAGATCGCCGCGGCCGAACGGATGATCGGCCGCCACGCGTCGGGCAGGCTCTGGAGCCGCAAGTCGCCGTGATAGCCGAGATACGCCGGCTCCGCGCGCGCATCGACGATCACGCCCGCGACGGGCGTGCGCACCGCGGGGCTGACGACCACCCGCGTGATGTCGATGCCCTCCTGTTGCAGGCCCTCCAGCACCGCCTCGCCGAACGCGTCGTACCCCACCTCGCCCAGACAGGCCACCGGCAGCCCCAGCCGCGCGGCCATGATCGCGGTGTTGCACGCGCCGCCCGGCCCCAGCTCCATGTAGGAGACGCGTACCAGGTCGGTCGCGCCGACGGGGAAGGCCGGGATGTGCATGACCAGGTCTGCGAGCAGGTCGGAGATGATGACGACGGGAGAAGAAGACATGGTTGATTGGCTCCTGTGGCGAGTGATCAGTAATGAGTAAAGAGTAACGAGTAACGAGTAAAGAGTAATGAGTAAGCTTGGATTGGACGCTCGCCCTGCCATCCGGAATTACTCGTTACTCCTTACTCGTTACTCATTCGTAATCCGTAATTCCGTACGAACGTCTCCGCGGTCAGCGGCGCGCCGGGCAGGCCGAGCGCGGCCGCCAGCCGGACGAGCTGGGGCGGCTCGACCTGGGCGAAGCGCAGCACGTCGGCCCGGCTCAGCGTCTCGGCCGCGGGACCGTCCGCCTGCACCTGCCCGTGCGCCATGATGATGACGCGGGTGAAGTGCTCCGCGACAAAGTCCACGTCGTGCGAGATGGTGATGACCGTGCGGCCCTCCGCCTTGAGCGCGTCCACGATGGCCGAGATGCGCGCGATGCCCGCGGCGTCCTGGCCGGTGGTCGGCTCGTCCAGCACGACCACGGGGGTGCGCATGGCGAGGATGGCCGCGAGCGCGAGCAGCTTGCGCTGCGACAGGTGCAGGTCGTAGGGGTGGCGCTCCGCGGCGCGCTCCAGCCCGACGCGCTCCAGCGCCTCCAGCCCGGCCGCGCGCGCGGCCTCCGCGGCCAGGCCGAGGTTCTTCGGCCCGAACGTCGTCTCGCCGAGCACTGTGCGCTCGAAGAGCTGGTCGTCCGGGTTCTGGAAGACGTAGCCCACGCGCCGCGCCAGTTGCGCGACGGTGTGTGCGCGCGTGTCCCAGTCGCCCACGGTCACCTGCCCCGCGCTGGGCCGCAGCAGCCCGTTCAGGTGCTTGACGAGCGTCGTCTTGCCCGCGCCGTTTTCGCCGAGGATCGCGACCGCATCGCCCGCGGGGATGCGCAGGTCGACGGCGTGCAGCGCCTCGACGCCGGACGGGTAGGTGAAGGAGAGGCCAGCGATCGTGATATCCATCTGATGCGACCCAGGGCGCTCCAGCGCCCACTATGGACCGGTCTGTCCCGATTTAGAATCTATCCAAAAATTGCTCTGGCCGGTCTCCGACCGAGCCAGGGGCACGGTCAGAGACCGGCCCCAGCGGGTTTTCGGATAGGCGCTTATCTTCGAAATACGTGATCGCCTGCTCCAGCGTCACGGGCAGGGGACGGTCGACAAATACAAGGCCACGGCCGGCTGCAAGCCGCGCGGCCGCGGTGTACCGCGTCGGCGTCAGCCCGTAGTCGGCCAGCGCGGGGTCGGCCAGCACCTCCGCGGGCGGGCCGTCGCGCACGATGCGGCCCCTGTCCAGCACGATGACGCGGTCGGCGTAGACGGCAATCCATTCCAGCTTGTGCTCGGCCAGCACGACCGTCGTCTCCGCGGCCGCGCCGCCGCTGCGCGCCAGCCTGTGCAGCGCCTCGAACACCTCGCGTGTGCCGACCGGGTCGAGCTGCGACGTGGGCTCGTCCAGCACGAGGACCTGGGGCCGCATGACGATGACCGACGCAATCGCGAGCCGCTGCTGCTGGCCGCCGGAGAGCGCATAGGGCGAGCGGTCGGCCAGCCCCGTCAGCCCGGCCAGCGCCAGCACCTCGTCGATGCGCGCGGACATCTCCGGCCGCGGCACGCCCAGGTTCTCCAGGCCGAACGCCACCTCCTCGCGCACCGTGAAGCGCGCGCCGGTGATCTGGTTGAACGGGTTGGCGAAGACCAGCCCCACCCGGCCGGCCAGCGCGGCCAGCGAGGCCGCGGGCACATCCACGCCCGCGACGCGCAGCCCGCCGGCCAGCGCGCCGTGATAGAAGTGGGGCACGAAGCCGGCGACCGTGTAGCAGAGCGTGGATTTGCCCGCGCCGTTCCGCCCGACGACCGCGCAGAACTGGCCCGCGGGGATGTCGAGCGTGATGTCATCCAGCGCGGGCCGGTCGGTGGCCGGGTAGGTGTAGGTCAGGCGTTGCAGCGAGACCGCCGCGAGATCGGGCGTCGACGTCATCACCGGCTCCCCAGGGTGAGCGCGGCCGCGACCACGGCAACCATGCCGACGAGCAGCAGCCAGCGCGCGATGCGCTGCGCGGCGGAGTCGGGCAGCACGAGCAGGCTGGTCTTCTCGCCGGTGCGCGAGAAGCCGCGCGCCTCCAGCGACATGGCGCGCTCCTCGATGTCGATCAGGCTGCCCAGGATCAGCGGGACGACCAGCGGCAGGAGCGCGCGAACCCGCTGGCGCACGCCGCCCTCCGTCTCGAGCCCGCGCGACCGCTGCGCGTCGAGGATGGTGTTCGCCTTGGCCTGGAAGCGGGGCGCGATCTGGATGGTCGCCAGCACGACATAGGTCAGCGCCTTCGGCAGGCCGCGCTGGTCGAGGGTGCGCATGAGCGCATCGGGCCGCGTGGTCAGCGACAGCAGGAGAAAGCTGCCGACGACCGCGAGGATGTGCCCGGTGCTCTGCGCGGCGAAGAGCAGCCCCTCGCGCTTCAGCGAGAGCGGACCGAGGCCGACGACCGGCGTCCCGCCCGTCCAGAACAGCCCCTGGATCAGGAACACCGAGACGGCGAAGGGCAGCGCGATCTTCAGCGCGTCGCGCAGCAGGTCGGGCAGCACCTGGCCCCACGCGGCCAGCAGCAGCACCAGCAGGAAGACCGCATACGGGCCCCACGGCCCCGGCAGCGCCAGCCCGGCGACCAGGCAGAAGCCGACCAGGGCCAGCGTCGTGAGCGGGTTGAGCCGGTGCAGGCCGCTGGGCCGCGCGGCGTACAGGCTGAAGGCGTCGGTCATCGCAGCGCGTCAGCCGCGGCTCAGGCGTCCCAGGAGTCGGCGACTGTGGTCTCGCCGGGGAGCTTGTCGGCCTGCGGGAAGCGCGCCTTGAGCCGCACGGGCAGCGCCAGCACGATCAGCCAGACGATCAGGAACGAGACGAGCTTGTCGATGGGGTCGGACACGATGCCCTGGCCGAACGTCGCCTGCATGATACCCGCGCCGGAGGCTCGCAGGGCCGCGACGAGCAGATCCGTGCCCGCGCCCGTCACGCCGCCGAAGACGATCGCAGAGGTGGGGGCCGACAGGATCGCAGCCACCACGCCGGTGAGCAGCCCGCCTATGAGCCAGAGCCAGATCTTTTTGGCCCAGCGCAGCGCGCCGAACACGCCGGCCAGCAGGCCGATGACCGCGGCCACGTAGAAGAAGGGCGTGTAGGTGGGGTTCAGCCCGCTGAGGCCCCAGATGAGGTTCGTCAATCCGCCGGCCACCAGCCCGGCCAGCGGCCCGGCCAGCAGCCCGACGAGCACTGTGCCGATGGAATCCAGATAAATGGGCAGCTTGAGCAGCACGATGAGCTGGCCGATGGCGATGTTGATGGCGATGGCGACCGGGATAAGAGCCAACGTGAGCGTCGTAAAGTTCCGTTTGAACATGATGACCTCCTGGCAAAGCTGGCACGACTGTAAGACATTTTAGGTCAAAGCGCGGGGAATGTCTAGTGAGCAATGCCGGATGTCGATAGGGGCGGGGGCGTTGCGCGGGGCGACGTCTTTGCGCGAAAACGGGTTTCTGGCTAAAATCCACAAACAAAAGGCCGGCGTCCCGTGGGATGCCGGCCCGATGGAGGCGACGGCCGGATTTGAACCGGCGATCGGGGTTTTGCAGACCCCTGCCTTGCCACTTGGCTACGTCGCCGTAGTGGACGCCATTCTAGCGCAGACGAGTTTCCTTGTCAAAAAGGCCGATGACGCATCATATGTCGGGCGATCAGATCATCCGCTGCGCCGAGTGCGGCGTGGCATTTGTGTGGACGGAGGGCGAAGGGCTGGCCGACCCTGTGCGGCCCGCGCGCTGCCCGGCCTGTCGGCGGCTCGCGCCGGCCCCCGGCCGCGAGCGCGGGCTGGTCAAGTGGTTCAGCCGGGCCAGGGGTTATGGCTTCGTCACCGCGGTCGGCGGCGACGACGTGTTCGTCCACAAGTCCGGGCTGGCCGAGGGCCAGCCGCTCCCGCGCGCCGGCCAGCTCGTGGAGTTCGGCGTGGGCCGCGGCCCCCGCGGCGCGCAGGCGGAGGCGCTCGTCGTGCTGGAGGCCGGATAGGCGGCTGACGTGGCCGATAACCGTGGCTGGCATGATATGAGGTTGGCCGTCTGTCCGAAGATCTGCTCTGGCTTGCCTCCCCCCAGCCCCCTCTCCTGACGGGCAAGCCGAGGGCTGCCCGTCAGGAGAGGGGGAGCCGAGGGGGTGAGGTCAGGCGCTTAGCGGCCATGCTCGTCTGCGCGAGGCGCGTCAGCGGGCGACGGATTCCATGAGCGCGTCGTAGGCGGGGGCCTGCACGCTCCAGTCGAAGCGGCGGACATGCTCGCGGAGCAGCGGATCGGCCGCGGGCCGCGCCAGCGCGGCGCGCAGATGCGCCAGCAGATCCGTAAAGTCGGCGTACAGGCAGGCCGCATGGCTGGCGCGCGGCAGCAGTTCGGGGTAGCTGAGGCGGTCGGGCAGGATGGGCTGCGCGCCGCAGTAGATGGCCTCGACCACGCTGACGCCGAAGAATTCGTGGATGGCGGTGCTGAGCACGATGTCCGCGGCCCAGAGCAGCCGCGCATAGTCGCCGCGGCGCTCGGCGTAGCCGTAGTGGATCAGCCGGTCGCCCAGGCGGTCGCGTGCGGCCGTGAACTCCTCCGGCGCGAGGCGGAAGTTCTCGCCGGCCAGCGCGACGCGGAACGCCGCGCCCTCGTCGGCCAGCGCATACAGCGCCCGGAGCATCGCGGCCGGATCCTTGTCGTACTCCCAGCGCTGGTTCCACAGCACCAGCGGCGGCGCGCTGCGCAGGCCGGCGCAGTCGGCATAAGCGTCGTATGCGGCCAGATCGCAGCCGACCGGCAGCACGCTGGCTTTCGCCCGCGTCGCGGCGATCGTCTCCAGGTGCGTGTAGTCGGGGAAGTGCTTGAGCAGCCGCGGCAGCTCGTCGAACCAGGCGTCCAGATGATACGCCGAGTTGAAGCAGACCCGGTCGGCCGCCAGCATCGCGAGGTGCTGGATCATCCCGTACGTGAGGTCGCGGCGGGAGCCGGGCGGCGGCGGATAGGTGAGCTGGTTCTCGTGCATGTAGAGGATGGAGGGCGTCGCGGCCAGCTCACGGCGCAGCAGGGCGTAGAACGCGGGCAGGTTCGTCATGCTCGTCGCCAACAGCAGATCGGGCCGCTCGCCGTCGGCCAGCAGGCCGCGCGCCTGTTCGGCCAGCGCGAGCACGCCGCCCTGCATCCGCCACTTCCAGAAGTAGCCGGCCAGGCTCAGCACGCGGACACGGTGGCGGCTGGCCGCGGCATAGCCCTCGGCCCAGGCCCGGTGCGAGCCGGTATGATAGGGGTTCAGCAGCCAGATATTCAACGCCATATCAAGATCATAGCATGCGCCGGAGCAAAATTGCCAATGCGCGATTGCGGAATTTGGTATGCAAAAGCAAAGCTTTGTGGTAGAATTAGCCTGGCTATTGTACCAGGCAGTTGTCGGCCTTGTTAGAACACACCAATCCCCGGTTTGGAGAAAGGCGGTTTCCTCATGGGCAAACATCGCATAACCCGCATCATCGCCATCACTATCCTGGTGTTGGCCGCCATCTACCTTGTGGCGGGCCTGATCGTCGCGCTCAACTTGGGCGGCCGTGGCCTGGGCGAGGGATGGGGGTCGGGTTGGACAGGCTGGATCACCATCCCCATCATTGTCGGCGCGGTGTTCAGCGCGCTCAGCATGATGGTGTTGGGCCTGTTGCTGTTGTTCCTCGGCAAGATCTCGGAGAACCTGAGCGTCGCGGAGGATCGCCGGGCGGCAGCGCGCAGGCGCGCTGCTGAAGAGGCGGAGGTCGCCGCGGCACGCCTGCGCGCCGCCGAAGAGGCTGCCGCAGCGGCGCGTCTGCGCGCTGCTGAAGAGGC
>MWBF01000017.1 GCA_002068935.1 Chloroflexi bacterium ADurb.Bin325 | reverse complement strand
CGCGCGGGCGATGCCGATGCGCTGACGCTGCCCGCCGGAGAACTCGTGCGGGTAGCGGTTGATGAAATAGGGGTTCAGGCCGACCGTCTGCAACAGGCTGCGCACGCGCTCCAGCCGCTCCGCCTTCGTGCCCATCTGATGCACCTCGAGCGGCTCCGCGACGATGCTGCCCACCGTCATGCGGGGGTTCAGCGATGCGTAGGGGTCTTGGAAGATCATCTGCATCTGGCGGCGCATCCTGCGCAGGCTGTCGCCCCCGATCTTGACTAGATCCTGCCCCTCGAACAGCACGCTGCCGCCCGTCGGCTGATAGAGCTTGAGGATGGCGCGGCCGGTCGTGGACTTGCCGCAGCCCGACTCGCCGACCAGGCCCAGGGTTTCGCCCTGGTAGATCGAAAAGCTGAGCCCATCGACCGCCTTGACGTTGCCCACATGCCGCTGGAGCAGGCCGCGTCGAATCGGGAACCACATCTTCAGGTCGCGTACTTCGATCAGCCTGGCAGCCGGTTCCTTCTTACCGTTTGTGCTCATACCGTTTCCACCTCGTCCACCACGGTGGGCGCCACTTTTGAGATGTCCCGATGACAGGCCACTTTGTGGCCGGGGCCGATGGGCAGCAGCAAGGGGTTCTCCACCGCGCAGATGTCGATGCGATATTTACAGCGCGCATAGAAAGGACAGCCCTTCGGCAGGTCGATCAGATCCGGCGGCAGGCCCTCGATGGAGGTCAGCCGATGCGCGCGCGTCTCGTCGAGCCGCGGGAGCGAGCCGAGCAGCCCCAGCGTATACGGATGCCGGGGGTTGGCGTAGAGCTCCTTCACCTGCGCCTCTTCCACGATGAAGCCGGCGTACATGACGATGACCCGGTCGGCCAGGCCGGCGACGACGCCGAGATCGTGCGTGATCCAGATGATGGCCATGCCGATCTCGTCGCGCAGGCGCTTGACCAGATCGGTGATCTGCGCCTGGATGGTCACATCGAGCGCGGTGGTGGGCTCATCGGCGATCAGCAACTGGGGGTTGCAGCTCAGGCCCATGGCAATCATCACGCGCTGGCGCATGCCGCCGGAGAATTGGTGGGGGTAATCGTCCAGGCGTTCCGCGGCCCGGGGGATGCCGACCAGTTCGAGCAACTCCACGCTGCGCTTGCGCGCGGCCGCGCTGTCCATGCCCATATGCAGCATCAGGGCTTCGGAGATCTGGAAGCCGATGGTCAGGACCGGGTTCAGCGACGTCATCGGATCCTGGAAGATTACCGCGATCCGATTGCCGCGCACCTGGCGGATTTCTTCGTCCGATAACTTCAATAAGTCCTTGCGATCATCCCCGGCGCCGAATAAGACCTGTCCCGCCGTGATGCGGCCCGGCGGTTGCGGTATCAGGCGCAACAGAGACATCACCCCGACGCTCTTGCCGCAGCCGCTCTCGCCGACGATGGCCAGGGTTTCCCCTTCGTTCAAATCATATGAGATGCCGTTGACTGCGTGGACAACGCCATCCTGGGTGAAGAAGCGCGTCTCCAGCCCCTTCACCTCCAGCAATCTGCTCATGCACGCCTCCGGGCTGTAATGTGGGGGATAGCCTGGGAGTGGGGGTGATGATAGCACAGTGACCGCTGAGTGTCAAGTCAATTAGAAATCCACAGCACAAATCAGCCGTTTTCTGGTGGCGCGCGGGGGCCGAAACAGAAGGCAAACGCGCCCGCCTCTCGAAGAAAGGCGGGCGCGTCCGGGCTTGCTTGGCGTCCATCCGAAAATCCGCTCCGGTCTCCGGCCGGGGCAATCTTCGGATCGGTTCTCAGTGCTGGTTCACCGTGCCGCTGGCCGGCACAAGATGACACGCCACCCAGTGATCCGCGGCCTTCTGCTCGAACGGCGGATCCACATGCTTGCAGATCTCGACGGCGATAGGGCAGCGGGGGTGGAAGCGGCAGCCCGAGGGCGGCCGCAGCGGCGAGGGCACGTCGCCCGTCAGCACGATGCGCTCGCGGCGGACCCGCGGGTTGGGCGACGGGATGGCCGACAGCAGCGCCTTCGTATACGGGTGCAGCGGGTTGCGGTACAGCGTCTCGCGGTTCGTGATCTCCGACATCTTGCCCAGATACATCACGCCGATGCGGTCGCTGATGTGCTCCACCACGCTCAGGTTGTGCGCGATAAACAGATAGGTCAGGCCGTACTCGGCCTGTAGCTTGTTCAGCAGATTGAGCACCTGCGACTGGATGGAGACATCCAGCGCGGACACCGGCTCGTCGCAGACGATGAACTTGGGGTTGAGCGACAGCGCGCGTGCGATGCCGATGCGCTGGCGCTGCCCGCCGGAAAACTCGTGCGGATAGCGCCGCGCATGGTAGGGGTTCAGGCCCACCTTGGCCAGCATCTCCGTCACGACCTCGGCCCGTTCCTTGCTGTTGCCGATGCCGTGGATCTGCAACCCCTCGGCGATGATCTCGCCGACGGGCATCCGCGGGTCGAGCGACGAGTAGGGGTCCTGAAAGACGATCTGCATGTTGCGGCGCAGCGTCTTGAGCTCGGCCCCGCGCTTGGCAAAGACATCCTCGCCGTCGAAATAGACCGTGCCGCCGCTGGAAGGGGTCAGGCGCAGGATGGTGCGGCCGATCGTCGTCTTGCCGCAGCCCGACTCGCCGACCAGGCCGAACGTCTCCCCCTCGCGCACGGAGAAGCTGACGCCGTCCACGGCCTGCACCCAGGCCGTCACGCGCTGGAACAGGCCGGAGCGCACCGGGAAATACTTCTTGAGGTTCTCGATAACCAGCAGATCCTTCTGCGGAGCGTCGATCTTGCTCATGCCACACCTGCCTGCGCGCCCACTTCCGGCGCGACCTCTGCCAGCACCTCGTCGCCGAAGAAGTGCCAGTCGGCCCGCTGCACGTCGCCCCAGAGATGTTTGGTTTCGGGCAGCCGCATATAACAGCGCACCTTGTGGCCCGGCTCGACCTCTTCCAACGGCGGCGTCTCGCCCATGCACACATCCTTCACATACGGGCAGCGCGGGTGGAACTTGCAGCCCTGGGGCGGGTCGATCAGGTTGGGTACCGAGCCGGGGATGACGGCCAGGTTCTCGCGCACCTCGCCCAGGACGGGAATGGCGGCCAGCAGCCCTTCGGTGTACGGATGGAGCTGGGTCTCGAACAGCGTGACGACATCCGTGTATTCGACGATCTGTCCGGCGTACATGACCGCGACGTTGTCGCACATCTCCGCGATGACGCCCATGTCGTGCGTGATGAGCAGGATGGCCGTGCCCGTGTCCGAGCGCAGGCGGCGCATCAGGTCGAGGATCTGCGCCTGGATGGTCACATCGAGCGCGGTGGTCGGCTCGTCCGCGATCAGCAGGTCGGGCAGCGTCGCCAGCGCCATCGCGATCATCACGCGCTGCGCCTGGCCGCCGGAGATCTCGTGCGGGAAGGAGTTGGCGCGGCGCTCCGGGTCGGGGATGCCCACCTTGCGAAGCATCTCGACGGCCTGCTTCCAGGCCGCGTCCTTGCCGAGCCCCTGGTGGATCTCCAGAACCTCGGCCACCTGCGCGCCGATCTGGAAGACCGGGTTCAGACAGCTCGTCGGCTGCTGGAAGATCATCGACATATCGGCCCCGCGAATCTTGACCATCTCTTCTTCGGGCAGCGGCACCAGATCGCGGCCCTTGAAGAGCACCTGGCCGTCGACGATCTTGCCGGACGCGCCGAGCAGCCGCATGATCGAGAGCGAGGTGACGCTCTTGCCGCTGCCCGACTCGCCGACCAGCCCCATGATCTCGCCCTCGCGGATCGTGAAATCCACCCCGCTGACCGCCTGAACCACACCATCCTCGGTGTAGAAATAGGTCTTCAAGTCCCTGACGTCAAGGAGCGGGGTCGCTGATACATTGTCGGTCGTCATCTTATGTCATGCCCTCTAGCGCTTGAGTCTCGGATCGAGCGCATCGCGCAGGCCGTCACCGATGAAGTTGAACCCGATAGATACGATCACCAGCGGGATGCCGGGCACCAGCGGCAGCCACGGATGCTGGAACATATAGCTCTGCGATGTGGACAGCATGTTGCCCCAGGTGGGCGTCGGGTCCTGCACGCCCAGGCCCAGGAAGCTCAGCGCGGACTCGGTCACGATGACGCCGCCCAGCGCCAGGCTGGCGTCGACCAGGATGGGCGCCAGGCCGTTGGGGATGATGTGGCGGAAGATGATGCGCGCATCCGATGCGCCGGCCGCGCGCAGCGCCTCGACGAAGTCCTGCTTGCTGAGCGACAGCGCCATGCCGCGCATCAGACGCGCGGCCCCCAGCCAGCCGAAGACGACCAGGATCAGCACCAGCACGACCACCTTCTGCGCCTCGCGCTCCGGCGCGAGGAGCAGGCCGCTCAGGAGGCGGTTGATGAAGCCGGGCAGCGGGATCACCACGTCGCGGCGCAGCAGGATCGCCGAGATGATCAGCAGGATGGGCAGCGTCGGGATGGTCAGCATGAACTCGATGACGCGCGAGATGATCGTGTCCACGATGCCGCCGAAATAGCCGGCCACCGCGCCCAGGAGCATGCCGAAGGTCTCGCTGATGAGCACCACCAGGATCGCGATGGACATGGAGACGCGCGCCGCATAGAGCAGCCGCGTGAACAGGTCGCGGCCCAGTTGGTCGATGCCCAGGAGATGGATCTGGCCAGCCATATCGTGCGTGCCCGGCGGCGCGGGGCGGACCGGCGACGTGAGGTCGATCGCATCGCGGCCGAACGGAGCCAGCAACGGCGCCAGCAACGACACGCCGAAGATGAAGAGGATCAGGATCGTCGAGATGACGGCCAGCTTGTGACGGCGGAACCGGCGCAGGACGACCAGCAGCTGGCTCTCCTGCTTATCCTCGTACGCTCTCCCTCTGTCCAGGATCGGCCGTGAAACAGTAGTCATTGCACTTGCTCCGACAGTTATGAATACTTGATCCGCGGATCGACGATCGTATAGAGCACGTCGCCCAACAGAGTGGCGATCACGGTCAGCAGGGCCGTGACGAAGATGAAGGCCAGCGCGATGGGCCAGTCGCTGCGCGTCAGCGCGTCATAGTACAGCCGCCCCATGCCGGGCCAGGCGAAGACCGTCTCGGTGATGATGGCCCCGGCGAAGAAGCCGGGGATGGTCAGCACGGCCACGGTCACAAAGGGGATCAGCGCGTTGCGCAGCGCGTGCTTGACGATCACGACGCGCTCATAGAGGCCCTTGGCGCGCGCGGTGCGCACGTAGTCCTGGC
Organism: Chloroflexi bacterium ADurb.Bin325; assembly: GCA_002068935.1. Classification (GTDB taxonomy): domain Bacteria; phylum Chloroflexota; class Anaerolineae; order CG2-30-64-16; family CG2-30-64-16; genus MWBF01. The sequence goes on along the minus strand of MWBF01000017.1, from coordinate 19,438 downwards.
GCAGCACCTCGAGCATGGAGGAGCGCACGAAGCGGCTCCAGGTCGCCATGTAGAAGAAGGTCAACACGCCCACCGGCATGAGGAGGTGCAGGAAATGATCCAGCGCGGTGCCCGGCGTCACGCGGGGCAGCCACGGAGCGACCTCGTAGGGCCGCACGGCCAGGCGCGAGCCGGGCGGCAGGTGCGGCAGCCAGGGGAAGGTGTTCTGCAACATGCTCGGGAACACGGTGAACAGCAGGATCAGCAGCAGGCCGAAGAAAAAGGTGGGCATGGCCGACCCGATAAACGAGATGGTCGTAAAGGTGTAGTCGAAACGGGAGTATTGTTTGATGGCGCTGTAGATGCCGATCGGGATGCCCAGCAGGAACGAAAGCAGCGTCGAGATGATCATCAGCTCGAGGGTAGCGGGCAGCCGGCTCATGATCTCGTCCCAGACGGGACGCCCCGCGCGCACGACCGTCGAAAGGCCGAAATCGCCGCGCAGGATGCCGCGGCTGGATTTCACCGCCGGATGCAGCTTGGGTATCTCGGAGAGGTAAACATAGTCGTCGCAGCCGGCCGGGATGACGACCTGCTGGCCGTCCTGGATGACCACCTGCCGGTCGCGCGGCAGATAGCAGCCCACCGGCGTGTCGGCGAAGAGCTCGCGGCCGCCGATGACGATCGGCCCGCTCGGCACGCCGATCAGCCAGCGCGAGAAACGGATCGGCCAGTACAGATCCAGCTCGTAGTTCGCCCGCAGGCGCGCCAGATCCTCGCGCGTGATGCGGCGCTGCTGCTGCTGGATGCCGGCCAGCGGCCCGCCCGGCGAAACCGTAAAGAGAAAATAAGTAAACAGCGCGGCCAGCATGATGACGAAGAACATCTGGATGATGCGCCGAATCAGATAGTTGGTCATGGCCCGCCTCCCGACAATGCCGAGGAGCATCGCAAGCGTCCGCCGATGAAGAGGTCATCGGCTCGACATGGCGCAGAGCCGTCGCGGAGAACCGCGCCGCCTGAGCGCCGACATCCGGCAATTCCGGCCTGAGATTGGGGACGGGCGGGCAAGCCGTTGGGCCATACCCGCCCGTCCCTCACAAGGCGGCAGGGGCGCGAGCGCCCCTGCCCGGCAGCAGCCTGTTACTTGACGAACAGGTTGATGTCGATGTGCTCCCAGGTGCTGGAAGCCAGGATATTGTACGTGACCGCGCCGGTGGCCTTGGCCGCATCGATCACGGTCTTAACCTCAGAGCCAGCGCCCAGGGTCGAGGAGTCCAGGAAGTCCACGTCGCCGTTGAGCAACTGGGCCACGGCCTGGTTGGTGTCGGCCACGAAGGTGTAGATCACGTTCGGGGTCTTCACCTCGCCGCCCCAGTAGTAGGGGTTGGCGGCCAGGGTCATGGACTGGCCCTTGACCCATTCCTTGACGTAGTAGGCGCCGAAGGAGAGCGGGGTCTCGGCGATCTCGGGCAGGGTCAGCCACTCGGCCGCGGGCACGTCCTTCAGGTTGCGGCCGTCGCTGAGCACCTGGTGGCTGGGGTAGAGGCTGAACGGGAACAGATGGTAGGTGGGATCCTGGTAGCCAGGCGCATAGGTGACGGTGGTCTCCAGGGCGTCGTCGGCGAACGTCACGTCCACGATGGCGTCGCACAGGATGAAGGTGGTGGCGCCGGAGTCGCGGTCGCAGTCGAACTGATGGCCCAGCTTGATGTCCTCCACCGAGCCGGCCTGGCCGTCGCTCCAGGTGTAGTCTTGCAGCTTGTAGGTGACCTTCAGCTGCTTCATCGACACCGTGCCGGAGCCGTCGTACTCGACCGTGTTGCCGTCCGCGTCGAAGACGCTGACGCCCGCGGCCAGCTCGACCGTGTCGCCTTCCGTGTTGTAGACCTTGTCGCCGGCGTTGACCTCGACGGTGTCGTTGGTGGCCAGGCCGCTCTCGATGGTCGAGAGGCCGTCCTGCAGCACAGCCTGGAAGTCATAGTCGTACTGGGAGACGATGACGCCCTTGGCCGGGCGGTCCACCAGGCGCTGCGCGGCCATGCTGGAGACCAGCGCCAGCATGCTGTCGGGCTCCTGGGTCATGCCGATAACGATGGTGTCGCTGCCATCTGCCAGCGCCCACTCGTGCAGGTTGGTGGTGGCGTACTCGGTGACGTCGGACTTGATGCCCTGCAGGTCGGAGCTCCAGGCCTCGGCCTCGGCCCGCTGGAAGACGGGGATCGAGACCACGTCCTTGGCGAATTCCTTCTGCACGATGTCGTAGGCCGCCACGCGGTCATCGCGCAGCAGGGTGTTGGTGGCCCTCACCACCGCGTCGCTGGCGGTCTGGTTGCACCAGCCCATGTAGTTCTGGCCTTCCCAGTTGTTGCTGGGCAGCGGGATCTGGTTGCAGGCATAGAGCGTGCGGCCCGCGGGCTCGGTCTGGCCAACCCAGGCATACGCGCCCAGCTCGAAGTCGCGGCGGGCCAGGCCCGTCGTGTCGCCGAACCACCAGGAGGCCGGCACGTAGGAGGGCAGGATCTGGATGCCGCAGGCAGCCATGTTCTGGATGAAGACCGCGCCCCAGGTCTGGCGGAACGCAGCGTTGGTGGTGGTGAACTTCAGGGCGAGCACGTCGCCTTTGTCATTGACGCGCTGGCCGCCAGCCTCATGCCAGCCGGCCTCTTCCAACAGCGCCTTGCCCTTGTCAGGGTCGTACATGGGGAAGTCGTAGTCCTCGCTGTGCACCCAGTGGGTCTTGGGCCAGGGCGAGTCCATGATCAGGCCCTCGGGGTCATCGACATAGTCGTAAACCGAGGCGATCAGCGCATCGCGGTCCATGCAGTAGGCGATGGCCTGACGCACGCGCACGTCGCTCAGGATCGGGTGAGGCGTGGTGTACTCCTCCGCGGCGACTTCCTTAACGACTTCGACGGTCTTCTCGACCTCCTTGACGGTCTCGACGACCTGGGTCACGACCTTCTCGACCTCGACCTCTTTTTCGACGATCTGGGTCACGACCTGCGGGACCGCGGGCGCTGCGGGGGTTGCGCATGCGCTCAGGACCATGCTGGCGATCATGACGATGCTCAGCAAAACGGACAGCTTCTTCAGAGACATGTTTCTCCTCCACATGAAAGGATGATCAGACGGTGTCACACTCAGGCTTGCATGCCCGCGCGAACCGGGGGCGGCGCGGCAGACACGCACTCGTCAACTAGCTTACGATGCTCAAAGACGTGGCATCACCCCCTGTCATAGCGCTGAAAAGAGGCTGAGAGCGGCCAACATGGGGCTGTGCAGGGATCAAGGAATGCGCGCCGCTCCCAAAGCTGCATGGACAATCGACTTCTCCCATTAATAAGCTACAAAGTTGACTTAGTCAAGGTGATTTAGGATAACATGCGATAATGAAAATGTCAAATCAATTGCGTTTTCGCTGGTGTTTTAGGCGAACACCGCAAGCCCGGCTCCTGCGAGAAGCCGGGCTTGCGGGCTTGCGGGCTTGCGGGCCTGCTCTGCTGGCTCAGGCGTCCGCTGCCGGCTCGCCGTCGTTGATCCGGGCGGGGCTGGGGCGGCCGGCCGCGGTGAAGCTGAGCTCGCTGCCCAGGTAGACCTCCACGACGCCGCCCTTGGCGATGGCGATCTGGTCATGGCGGGTCGTGCGCACCTCGATATGTTGGGCGCCGGCCTGCTGCGCCAGCGCGATCACATGGTCGGGCATGATGGCCTCCGCATGCGCCACCGCGGCCTCCACATCCGTGAAGTCGTAGACGCCGTCGGGCAGGTGCAGCCGGACCGTGCCCTCATCGTCCAGCGGGCTGATGAAGGCCTGGCGGCGCTGGACGATGCTGCCCGACACCGCGCCGACCGCGTTCGCCACCCCGGCGTGCGGCGGAATGATCAACTGGGTGTGCAGCGTCGCGGCCACCTGGGGCAGATAGGCCGCGACCGGCGCGCCGATGGCGACCAGCGGCCAGCGCAGCGTCAGCGAGCAGCCGAGATCCGCAGGCCCGGCCGGCCGTGCGCCGTTGGTTGGCGCGCGGCCGTCGAGCGCGCGGCGCAGCAGGGCCGCGCCCGCGGCGTCGTGCGCCCACTCGACCGGGCCGATCTCGTCCTCGAGGATCTTCGTGACCAGCTCCGTGGCCGCCTGCTGCGTGAAGCGTTCGATCACCAGCTCGCACAGGGCCTCGGCCGTCATGCCGGCGCGCTGCGCCAGCAGCGTCGCGCCGAGCCGGGCGGCCTCCACGTTCCACTCGCTGAAGCGGCCCAGCACATGGAGCGCATCCGTGGGCGTGAAGCTCGCCCGGCGCAACAGGCCGCGGTTCTCCAGATCCGTCACCCGCCGGCGCAGCAGCGAGCCGGCGCGCGACCGGCTGACGAGCAGGGCCAGCGACTGCGGCGCGGCGGCCAGGAGATCCAGCACCTCCTGATCCTGCGGGTCCAGGCGGCGCTGCGGCGGCCGGCCCAGCACCACGAACTCGCCCAGGCTGTCCTCCCAACGCCCGCGCGGCAGCTCGACCTGGCGCTCCAGCTCCTCGATGACCGTCGGCGCATCGGCGGCCAGCAGGGAGAGCGGCACCGCGCGCTGCGGCCCGATGCGCAGGCCATCCAGCTTGTCGAAGCGCACATGGCTGTCGCCGCCCAGCCCGGTGGTGTGGACATCGACCGCCTCGACCATCGTCCGCCAACCGCCGACGCTGGCCCCGCGACGGTTGAGGATCGGCCAGCCGTCGCGCAGCGCGGCGATGTCGGTCGTCGTGCCGCCCACGTCCACCGTCCAGACATCCTGGCGGCCCGCGAGATGCCATGCGCCGACCACGCTCGCGGCCGGGCCGGAGAGGATCGTCTCGATGGGCCGGCGCATGGCCCAGTCCGCGGCCACCAGGGAGCCGTCCCCCTTGACCACCATCAGCGGGGCCGAGATCTCGAAGCGCGCCAGCGTCTCGCGCACGGACGCCATGAGCTCGCGCAGCGGCAGGATCAGGTGCGCGTTGAGCGCGACCGTGGTCGCGCGGCGGACGGCGTTGAGCTGGCTGGTCAGCTCGTGGCCGCAGGTGACGGGCAGGCCGGTCAGCTCCTCGACCAGCGCCTGCACGCGCAGCTCGTGCGCCGGGTTGCGCACCGCAAAATAGCCGGAGACGGCGAACGCCTCCACCTGATCCCGCCGGGCCAGGATGGCCGCACGGGCCGCGGCCTCGTCGAGCGGGGCCAGTTCGTTGCCCAGCCCGTCGTGGCCCCCGGCCAGATAGACCACATCGTCCGTCGCCAGCTCGTGCTCGAAGTCGTACTGGCGCATCAGCGCGGGGTCATAGCCGATCAGCAGGAGGCAGACCGACCCACGCTGGCGCTCGGCCAGGGTGTTCGTCGCCAGCGTGGTCGAGAGCGCCACCAGGGTCACGTCGGCAGGATCGACCGCTGCGCCCTCCTGGGCCGCGGCCGCGAACACGGCCGCCATCGCGCCCGAGATGCCGATCACCAGGTCGTGCCGCGTGGTCAACGCCTTGGCGCCGGCCAGGACCTGGTCCGCTTCGTACTCAACCAACACAGCATCGGTGTACGTGCCGCCGGTGTCGATGCCCAATGCAATGCCCATGCGCTTCCTTCCTAAAAACGATTTGTGTGCCGGGCATTCTACGCCCAAATGCGGCCACCGCATAATCGGCGCAACCCGCCGCAGGTCGGCCGTGCGCCTGGCGCGCGGCGGCTCCGCCGGAAGCCGCGTCGGCCGCGGAAGGCGCATGGGGGCCTCTCGCAACTTGACCATTTGTGACGTTTATAGTATTTTGCGTAATGCAGGATTGTAGTATAATCTACAATTGCCCGGTGAGCAGAGATCTACCCTCGTCTCTGGCACCCTCGCAAGCAGACCTGGCCGGCTCGGCCACAAACCCGGCGCAGTTCACCATGACTGGCCGGCGAGCCGGACGGCCTCCACCCATCAACGATAAGGAGGTGCGCAGTCATCCAGGAACGTATAGTGTCTATCCGAAAACCCGCTGGGGCCGGTCTCTGACCGTGCCCCTGGCTCGGTCGGAGACCGGCCAGAGCAATTTTCGGATAGGTTCGTATAGGGCATCACACCATTTAGCTGTCCCATTTAGAAGCAATTCCGTCGAGGAGGAACCATGAAACTCTGGCCTAAGTTGGCCGCTATGGCAGGCGTGCTGTTCCTGCTGCTGGGGTTGTTCGCCGTCGTGTATGCGGCCCCCGCAGCCCAGGATGCTGCCCCAGCGGTAGACACCGCGGCGCCCGCCATCCCCAATCTCGCGGCGTGGCAGAACTCACCCCATGCCGACGCCGAGGCATATCCGTTCCGCCATTGGGATGAAGAGGACCCGCAGGAGATCCCCACGACCTGCGCCAAATGCCACAGCTCGGTCGGCTACCGGGACTTCCTGGGGGCTGACGGCAGCAAGGCCGGCGTGGTCGATGCGGCCGCGCCGGTGACCACCGTGATCGACTGCGTCGCCTGCCACAACAGCGCCGCCTCGCAGAAGACGAGCGTCGTCTTCCCGTCCGGCCTGGAGGTCGCAAACCTGGGCGGCGAGGCCCGCTGCATGGACTGCCACCAGGGCCTCGATTCGAAGGCGAGCGTCGATAAGCAGATCGAGGCCTTCGGGCTGACCGAGGCTGACCTCGACAAGGTCGTCGCGCCGATGGTCGATGCGGCCAAGAAGGTGACCACCACCTTCGAGTTCATCAGCATCCACTACGCGGCCGCGGCCGCCACCCAGTACGGCGCGCTCGCCCAGGGCGGCTACGAGTACGAGGGGATGAGCTACGACGGCAAGTTCCTGCATCCGGCGCCGTTCGACACCTGCATCGGCTGCCACGACTCGCACTCGTTGGAGCTGAACCTCGAGACGTGCGCGACCTGCCACGCCGGCGTCAAGACGGTGGAGGATCTGGCCGGCATCCGCATGTTCGGCTCCCTGGCCGACTATGACGGCGACGGCGACGTGAAGGAGGGCATTGGCGAGGAGTTCGCGGGGCTGCAAGAGAAGCTATACGCCGCGATCCAGGCCTACGCCCAGGAGGTCATCGAGGCGCCCGTCGTCTATGACGCGGGGACCTACCCCTACTGGTTCGTCGACACCAACGGCGACGGCAAGGCCGACGCCGATGAGCTGAAGTTCCCCAACCAGTACAAGAGCTGGACCGCGCGGCTGCTCAAGGCCGCCTACAACTATCAGCTTTCGGTCAAGGATCCGGGCGCGTTCGCGCACAACGCCAAGTACGTCATCCAGTTGATGCACGACTCGATCGCGGATCTGAACACCAAGCTGGACGTGCCGGTCGATATCGAGACCGCGGCCCGCAACGACATCGGCCACTTCGACGGCACCTCCGAGGCGTTCCATCACTGGGACGCCGAGGGCGCGATCGAGGCTGAATGCGCCAAGTGCCATTCCGCCGGCGGCCTGCCCCAGTTCCTGGCGAACGGCGGCACGGTCGCGGTGGCCGGCGGCTCGGCGCACACCACCGGCGTGGTCGCGGGCAAGCTGTCCAGCGGCCTGGCCTGCTCCACCTGCCACAGCAGCCTGACCGAATACACCCTCTATCCGGTCACGTCCGTCCCGTTCCCGAGCGGCAAGAACGCCACCTTCAGCGCGGACAAGGATCCTCAGCCGGTCGCCGCCAACCTGTGCATCGAATGCCACCAGGGCCTCGCGTCCACCGCCACGATGGACGCCGCCATCGGCGACAAGGATCTGGATACGGCCGACGCCACGCTGAGCTTCCAGAACGTCCACTATGCCGCCGCGGGCGCGTCGCTCTTCGGCGACGACGTCCAGGGCGCATATCAGTATGCGGACAAGGAGTACGTGGGCCGGTTCAAGCACGTGCCGGGCTTCGACACCTGCACGAGCTGCCACGACCCGCATACGCTGGAGCTGGATGTCAACAAGTGCTCCACCTGCCATCCCGGCATCAAGGAGCCGAGCGACATCCGCATCAGCGCGGCCGACTATGACGGCGACGGCGATGCGAAGGAGCCCATGAGCGCCGAGATCGCCGGCCTGACCGAGAAGCTCTACGCGGCCATGCAGGCGTACGCCAAGGAGGTCGCCGAGGCCCCCATCGTCTACAGCGCGCACACCTATCCGTACTGGTTCAACGACACCAACGGCAACGGCAAGGGCGATCCCGATGAGCTGAAGTTCCCCAACCAATACAAAGATTGGACCCCGCGCCTGCTGAAGGCCGCCTACAACTACCAGTATGTCCAGAAGGAGCCGGGCATCTACGCGCACAACTCGAGGTACGCGGCCCAGATCCTGTACGACACCCTGGAGAGCCTGGCCGACGGCGGCATCAAGGTCGATATGGCCGACCTGGTTCGCCCCTGAGAATCTATCCGAAAACCCGCTGGGGCCGGTCTCTGACCGTGCCCCTGGCTCGGTCGGAGACCGGCCAGAGCAATTTCCGGATAGGTTCTAAGCCTGGGCCTGTCAGGTTTCCCCAAACCTGACAGGTCGGCTTCCAGCGGAGGTCGCCATGCTCCAATATATCGTGCGCCGCGTGCTGATGATGATCCCGACGCTGTTCGGCATCTCGGTCGTCACCTTCATCATCATTCAACTGCCGCCCGGCGACTTCTTCACGACCTATATCTCGAACCTGGCCGCCATGGGCGAGAGCGTCGATCAGACCGTAGTCCAGGCCATTAAAGAGGAGTACGGCTTCGATCAGCCGATCTACGTCCAGTACGGCAAGTGGATGTGGCGGATCATCACGCGGGGCGATTTCGGCAAATCGTTCCAGCGCGGCCGGCCCGTGACCGAGGTGATCGGCGACCGGATGGCGCTGACCGTGGCGCTCTCGCTTTTTGCGCTGGTCGTCACCTGGGTCATCGCGTTTCCCATCGGAATCTACTCCGCCGTGCGCCAATACTCGTTCGGCGATTACCTGTTCACGTTCCTCGGCTTTATCGGGCTCGCCGTGCCCAGCTTCCTGATCGCACTGGTGCTGATGTACGTCAGCTTCAAATACTTCAACCAGAGCGTCGGCGGGCTCTTCTCCCCCGAATACGTCGATGCGCCGTGGAACCTGGCCAAGTTCAAAGACCTTATGAGCCACCTGTGGATTCCGACCATCATCATCGCGCTCGAGGGCACCGCAGGGCTGATCCGCGTGATGCGCGCCAACCTGCTCGATGAGCTCCACAAGCCCTACTACACCACGGCCAAGGCCAAGGGGCTGTCCGAATTTCAGGCGCTGATCCAGTATCCGGTGCGCGTCGCGCTGAACCCCTGGATCAGCTCGGTGGGCTGGATCCTGCCCGGCCTGGTGTCGGGCGCGACGATCATCTCGGTGGTGCTGAGCCTGCCCACGACCGGGCCGATGCAGCTCCAGGCCCTGCTCAACCAGGACATGTATCTGGCGGGCAGCTTCGTCCTGATCCTCAGCACGCTGACCGTGGTCGGCACGCTTCTTTCCGACATCCTGCTGGCCTGGGTCGACCCGCGCATTCGCTACCAGTGAGGTAACATGAGCGAGATAACGCCTGCGACCTCGATCCCTCCCACGGCTCCTGGCGACCCCGCGTCGGCCAGCCCGCCGATGACGGAGGAGTTCCAGGAGCGCGAGGCCCAGGTCATGGTGGCCTCGCAGTGGAAGCTCATCTGGTGGAAGTTCCGCAAGCACAAGCTGGCGATGTTCTCGGCCGTCGTGGTCATCGCCATCTATGTCGTCGCGGCCTTCGCCGAATTCTTTTCGCCCTTCCCGCCGGATCAATACGTCGCCAACTATACCTATGCGCCGCCGCAAGCGCTGCACTTCTTCGACTCATCCGACGGCAGCCTGCGCTTCGGGCTTTACGTCTCCGGCTACAAGGTGGCAATCGACACCTTCTCGCTGCGCCGCACCTTCGTGTCGGATCCGGAGGTCAAGATCCCCGTCACGCTGTTTGCGAAGGGCTGGGACTACAAGCTGCTGGGGATCATCCCCACCAACCGCCACATCATCGGCCCCGTCGACGGCGAAGGCCCGATGTACCTGCTGGGCGCCGACCACATGGGCCGCGACCTGTTGAGCCGCATCGCGGCCGGGACGCGCATTTCGATGTCGATCGGCCTGCTCGGCGTGGCGATCAGCCTGGTGCTGGGCATCCTGCTGGGCGGCATCTCCGGCTACTACGGCGGCGTGGCCGACAACGTCATCCAGCGCTTGATCGAGTTTCTCCGCTCGCTGCCCACGATCCCGCTCTGGATGAGCCTGGCGGCCGCGCTGCCGGTGAACTGGCCGCCGCAGTATGTCTACTTCGGCATCACGCTCATCCTCTCCTTCATCGGCTGGACCGGCCTGGCGCGCGTGGTGCGCGGCCGCTTCCTGGCGCTGCGCGAGGAGGATTTCGTGCTCGCGGCCAAGCTGGACGGCGCGCCGCAGCTGTATCTGATCCTGCGCCACATGGCGCCGTCGTTCGCCAGCCATATCATCGCCTCGATTACGCTGGCGATTCCGGCCATGATCCTGAGCGAGACCGCGTTGAGCTTCCTGGGCCTGGGGCTGCGCCCGCCCATCGTCAGTTGGGGGGTCTTGCTCCAGGACGCCCAGAACGTGCGCGCGGTCTCCACCGCGCCCTGGCTCCTGCTGCCGGGGGTCGCCGTGGTGATCGCCGTGCTCTCGCTCAACTTCTTCGGCGACGGCCTGCGCGATGCAGCGGATCCGTATGGACGATAGACGCTGGACCGCGGGCAACCGGCGCTGAGCGTCGGGCGTCCGCTTTCATCTCCCGTCTAGAGTCAAAGGTGCGACATGGCATACGAAAAACTCATCGAAGTCAAGGGGCTCAAGACCCACTTCTTTCTGGATCAAGGCCTGGTGCGGGCGGTCGACGGGGTCGATTTCGATATCAATCGCGGGGAGACGCTGTGCATCGTCGGCGAGAGCGGCTGCGGCAAGAGCATCACAGCGCGCTCGATCATGCAGATCGTCGATCCGCCGGGGCGCATCGTCGCCGGCGAGATCCTGTTCCATCGCCGGCTGGCCGATGCGCCCAACGGCGACGGGTTCGAGGAGCTGATCGACCTGGCAAAGCTCAAGCCCAACGGCCGCATGATCCGTTCGATCCGCGGCAAAGAGATCTCGATGATCTTCCAGGAGCCGATGACCTCGCTCAGCCCGGTGCACACCATCGGCCACCAGATCAGCCAGGCCATCCTGCTGCACAACAAGGTGTCGAAGGAGCAGGCCCGCCGGCAGACCATCGAGGTGCTGCGTCGCGTGGGCATCCCCAAGCCGGAGCTGCGCGTCGACGCGTACCCGTTCCAGTTGAGCGGCGGCATGCGCCAGCGCGCCATGATCGCCATGGCGCTGGCGTGTCGGCCCAGCCTGCTGATCGCCGACGAGCCGACGACCGCGCTCGATGTGACGACCCAGGCGCAGATCCTCGACCTGATGATCGAGCTTCAGGAGGAGCTGGGGATGGCGATGATGTTCATCACCCACGACCTGGGCGTGGTGGCCGAGATCGCCGACCGCGTCGCGGTAATGTATCTGGGGCTGGTCGTCGAAACCGGCGATGTCGAGACGATCTTCAGCAACCCGAAGCACCCCTATACGGCGGCGCTGCTCCGTTCGATCCCGCAGGTCGGCGGCAAGGTGCGGGCGCGTCTCGACTCCATCAAGGGGATGGTGCCCGACCCGTACAACCGGCCGCGGGGCTGTCCGTTCCACACGCGCTGTGCACAGCGAATACCGGGGCGCTGCGACACGATCCTGCCGCGGTCGGTCATGGTCGGCGAGGGCCACATGGTGCGCTGCCTGCTCTTCGAAGATGATGGAGGCGCGCAATGAGCGCCAATCTGATCGAACGTGACCCCAACGTGCTGTTGGAGGTCAAGAATCTCAAGATGTACTTCCCGATCCGCCGCGGCATGCGTCAGAAGCTGGTCGGGGTGGTGCGCGCGGTCGATAACGTCAACCTTTTCGTGCGACAGGGCGAGACGCTGGGGCTGGTCGGCGAGAGCGGCTGCGGCAAGACGACCACCGGCCGCTGCATCCTGCGCGCCTACAACCCCACCGCCGGCGAGATGCTGTATCGCCAGGGGGATGGCCGGATCATCGATCTGGCGCAGTTGAACGACGCCCAGTTGAAGCCGCTGCGCCGCGAGATCCGCATGATCTTCCAGGATCCTTATTCGTCCCTCAACCCCCGCATGACGCTGTTGGAGATCGTCGGCGACCCGCTCAAGCTGAACACGAAGATGTCGGGCAAGGAGATCGAGGAGCGGGTGGGGTTCTTGCTGCGCCGCGTCGGGCTGCGGCCGGAGTACGCGCACCGCTACCCGCACGCGTTCTCCGGCGGCGAGCGGCAGCGCATCGGCATCGCGCGCTCGCTGGCGCTCAACCCGCGGCTGGTGGTGGCCGACGAATCGGTCTCCGCGCTGGATGTGTCGGTGCGCGCCCAGATCCTCAACCTGCTGCAAGACCTTCAGCAGGAGTTCGGCCTGACCTATATCTTCGTGGCGCATGACCTGAGCGTGGTCGAGTATCTGTGCGATCGCGTGGCGGTGATGTATGTCGGCAAGCTGGTGGAGCTGGCGTCCACCGAGGCGCTCTACATGACCCCGCGCCATCCGTACACCGAGGCGCTGATGTCGGCTGTGCCGAAGCCGAATCCTCAGCAGCGCAGCCGCGGCAAGCGCATCATCCTGGAGGGGGATGTGGCCGATCCGGCCAACCCGCCCCGGGGCTGCTACTTCCACCCCCGCTGCCGCTACGCCAGGGAGCGGTGCAGCATCGAGGAGCCGCCGCTGCGCGACCTGGGCGGGGATCATTTCGTCGCCTGCCACTTCGCCGAGGAGCTCCACCTGCGCGGCGCGGTGGCGAGAGGCTGAGGGCCGGGCCAGGCCAGGATTTCAGGTGAAAGCCCTGTTCGCAGGGCTATTTTTATGTTACGCCAAAGGAGAGATCGATGTTATCCCGCTACAACGCCTTCGACATCGAAGCCGCGCTGCGCGCCGCCGCGCCGGAGCCGCCCTTCCCGCCTGCCGCAGACCGCGCCGCCTGGGCCGCGGTCCGTCAGGCCATCGGCGCGCACAAGGCCGCGGACATCATCGCCGCGGCCGAGCGCGCCGCCGCGACCCCGATCCCCGACCTGCCCGCCACCCTCTGGCTCGAATTCCAGCGCGCCGGCCGACGCGAGGGCTTCGAAAAGCCGCGCTCGACCCGTCGCGCCATGATGACGCAACTGGCGCTGGCGGAGTGCCTGGAAGGCCAGGGGCGTTTCCTCGACCCGCTGCTCGATGTGGTGTGGGCCATCCTGGAGGAATCGTCGTGGTCGCTCCCCGCGCACCAGCCTGAGCTCACCGACATGGCGCGTCACCACATCGATCTGGGCGTGGCCGGCACCGCGATCGACCTGGCCGAGCTCGATCTGCTGCTCGGCGCGCAGCTCGACCCGCTCGTGGGCAGGCGCATCCGCTGGGAGATCGACCAGCGCTGCTTCACGCCCTATCTGCTGCGGCACGACTGGTGGTGGCTGTACAACACCGAGCTGCGCAAGGTGAACAACTGGACCGCGGTCTGCAACGCGGGCGTCGTCGGCGCGGCGCTCTATCTGGAGACCGACCTCTCGCGGCTGGCCGAGATGATCGCGCGCGCGGCCCGCTCGATGGACGACTTCCTCTCGACCTTTGACGCGGACGGCGGCTCCAGCGAAGGCCCCGGCTATTGGAGCTATGGCTTCGGCAATTACTGTGTCTTTGCGGAGCAGGTCGAGTGGCGCACGGCCGGCCGGATTCGCTTCATGGATGAGCCGGTCGTCCGCGCGGCCGCGCAGTTCCCGCTGCGCACCCTGCTCGGGCCGGGCATATCGGCCAACTTCTCGGACTGCGACCGCAACATCTCCTTCATCCCGGCCCACCTGACCTATCTCGCGCGCCGGCTCGACCTGCCCGATCTGATGAAGCTCGCGCGCACGCAGCCCGATCATCGGCGGCAGGACGACCTGCATTGGGCGATCCGCGGCATCTGCGAGGCGTGGCGGCCCGATCCTGAGCCGGCCGGCGCGTTCATCCCCGCGCGCCACGACTGGTTCCCCGAGATGATGTGGCTGTTTGCGCGCTACGACCCGGCCGACCCCGACGCGCTCGTGCTGGCGGCCAAGGGCGGCCACAACCAGGAGATGCACAACCAGAACGATGTGGGCAATTTCATCGTCCATGTCAACGGCGAAACGCTGATCCCCGACGTGGGCCGCGGCCGCTACACGCGGGCCTACTTCGGCCCGGAACGCTACACCTTTTTCGTCAACTCGTCGCGCGGCCACTCCGTGCCGCGGCCGAACGGCCAGGAGCAGTCGCCCGGCGAGCAACATGCCGCGGCGCTGCTCGCCCATCACGCTGACGCCGCGAGCGACGGCATGACCCTCGAGCTGAAGGCCGCCTATCCGCCGGAGGCGGATCTGGCGACCCTCAAGCGCACGATCGCCCTGCACCGGGACGCGCCGCGCGGCTGGGTGGAGGTGGTGGATACGGTCGGCTTCGCCACGCAGCCCGGCCAGTGCGAGAGCGTCATCACGACTTTTGCGCCGGTGGAGATCGGCCCCTCAGCCGCGATCATCCGCGGGGAGAAGGGCAGCCTGGCTGTGACGTTCGACCCAGAGGTCGTGACCGCGCGCGTCGAGGTCGAGAAGGATGTGGACCTGGCGCTCGGCGCGGCGGATGTGAACTGCCTGATCTTCGCGTACAAGGAGCCGGTGCGCGAGGGGACGATCCGGCTCAAGATCGAGCCGCGCTGACGGCAGCCCGGCTGTTTGGCTCATCCCCGTCCCCCTCCTGGCCTGCAAACCGAAGGCCCGCAGGTCAGGAGGGGGGCAGAGGCGTCTTTCGGACGGGTTTTTACTGCGCGCGGGCCAGGAAGATCGCGCCTGCGCCGTCCCGCAGTTGGATGACCAGGCTGTCGCCCTCGAACTGATACGTCGCCGCGCTGTTGAGCATCTGGACGAACTGCCCGGAGAGCGAGCCGGGCGGACACGCCATGCGGGTCAGCACGCCGATGTTGATGTTGAGCGCAGCGTCCTGCGCGGTGTAGATGCCGCCGATGCGGTTGCAGTCCGCCCGCCCCATCACGATGCCGTCGTCCATGAACTCCACGGCGTAGCGCTGCGGCGCGCCCACGGTCACGGCCGAGCCGTCGGCCAGCGTCGTCTTCTGCCACTGCCAGACCTGGCCGGTCAGCGCGGCATCCGTCGGCGCGGTCACCGGCGCGAGCTCGACCGGCGCCTCGGCGGGCGTCTCCTCCGGCGCGGGCTCCGCCTCGACTTCGCCCGCGACCTCCGGTTCCACCGGCTCCGGCTCGGCTATCTCCGGTTCAGCCGCCTCCGGCTCCGCGGCGACGCCGACGACCGTCCCGACCGCGGTGAGCACCGGGCTGCCGTCCTCCGCGGCCAGCGCGAGCTGGCCGTCCGCGATCGTGTAGGCGGCGGTCTTGGCCAGCGCGGCCAGGAAGTCGGCCTCCTGGTCGAGGATGCCCTCCGGCTCCGTGCAGAACATCATCGTGGAGAAGATCGAGTCGATGGTCAGCCTGTCGCCGTCGAGCGCATAGGGCGCGCCGAAGCCGTTGCAGCCGGCCGTGCCGCCCATGTGGCCGTCGGCCCCGAAGGTCATGGTGATGGCCGTGCCCGCCATGATGGGCACCAGGCCATCCCGGCCGTTGTTATACTCCGTGACCTGCCATTCCATCGCGGCCAGCGGGGAGGCGGCCTCTTCGGCCGCGGGGGCCGCCGCCGCGGGCGCGGCCTCTGCCGGGGCCGCGGGCGCATCGGTGACGAACGAGAGGATGACCGCGCCGTCGGCGTTCAGGATGTCGAGCTTGTTGCCGGTCACGCGCTGGCCCGCGGTCTGTTCGAGCGCGGCCAGGTAGGCGTCCTCCTGGGCCATGATCGGCTCCGCGCAGGCGATCGCGCTGCGCGCGGCCAGCTCGATGGTCAGGCTCTCGCCGGCCTGTTTGTAGACGCCGTTATAGAGGTTGCAGGCGGCGTTGCCCGTGACCTGCCCGCTGCTGAACTCGATGTTGGCGCGCGAGCCCTCAGGCACGCTCACCATCTGGCCGCTGGCGTCGGTGTACAGCGCCAGGATCCAGAACGTGCCCTCGAGGCTGCCCGCGGCGGGCGCGCCGGCAGGCTCGGAGACGGCAGGCGCGGTCGCCTGCGCGGGCGCTGCGGGCGTCACCGGCCCTGTCACGCAGGCGGCCAGAACGAATGTGAGCAGGCAGAGGATCGCAAGCGGCCGCAGATGTCCGGATTTTATCACGTTGGTCCTCCTGAAAGTGCGTTGCCAGGCGTGCGCCCGGCGACGATGGGCTTCAGATCGACCGACTTGGCCACTGACGCCGCGCGCCGTCTCAATAGTGGATCCTGCGGTCGAGCTGTTTGGCCTGCTCGACCCAGTCGGCGACCTGCGCCTGCGTCGGCAGGCGGCGCACCCTGCGCTCCTCCTGGTTCACCTCCACCATCTTGGCATACAGGTTGGCGGGGTTGCGCTGCGCGAGCTCGGGGACGGTGTCCACCCCGGCAGCCTCGAGCAGGTCGGAGTACTCCTCGCCGACGCCGCGGATGCGGAACAGATCGACCAGGTTGACCCAGCGCAGGATCAGGCTCGGGCTGATGCCGGTCTGCTCGGCCAGCGCGGCGCGCTCCTTAGGCGTAGCGCCCGCTGCGAGCAGCGCATCCGTCGTCTTGAGGCCTGCCTCCGCCAGCTTGGCGGCGTAAACCTCGCCGATGCCTTCGACGCTTATCAAGCTTGCCATTATGTGCCTCCTTGGGTGGTTTGGAACGCCAACTATATTACGCGGCCTATCCTAGCACATGAATGATTACGCCGCTAATAACGTGACTGCCCGGAGACGCAAGCCGGGCCTATGGCCGCACCAGGTACAGGTTGATCCGCCCGCCGAAGTCGGACGCATACAGGATGCGCGTGCCGTCCCAGCTCCATGTGGGATGACAGTGCGCGCTCTGCGTATGCCACGAGGTCCGGTGGTTGCACAGGAGCGTCGGCCGGGCGACCTCCCCGGTGATGTCGATCAAGACCAGGTCGTCCACGTCGTCGCCCACCAGACAGGTGTTGTCGGGGTTGGCGTGATAGTGGTTGCAGTAGTAGGGCATGTCGATGCGCCGCACCACATTGCCGTTGCGATCCGCCAGGCCCACGAACGGCGTCATGGCGTTTTCGTTGACCTGCACCGCGGTGACGACGGCCTGGGTGCGCTCCGACGTGATGGTCCCGTCGTGGCCGGGGCCGCGGTCGTCGAAGAAGATGTAGCCGTCGTTCGTCCAGAACTCGTGGCCCACCGAATCGCGCGCGGTCTGGCGGAAGCAGGGCTTCGCCTCGCGCGCCACGAAGTCGAGCAGCCAGATGCGCTGCGTGACCAGGTTCCAGGGCCCTTCGTGACAGAAAGTGCCGAGCGTGCTGTCGTCGGGGCAGAACTGGAAGTGGCCGACCTGGTGCGTGTCCTTGAACACATCGTACCAGCCGGAGCCGTCCAGGTATGCGACCGTCACGCGGCCGTCCTTCACCCGGTAGAAGCGCTCCTCGAATCCGGTGTAGTTTGGCCCGTCAGCGATCTGCACGTCCTCGTTGCGGCAGAACGCGATATAGCGGCGGTTGGCCGCGATGGAGGGCGCGCCGATGGTGTAGCCGCCGGCCTCCTCGTAGATCACGGTGGTCTCGCCCGTCGTCGTGTCCAGCTTCTTGAGCAGGCCCCTGCCGGCCCGGTAGACCACGATGCGGCTGTCCGGCGTCTTGGTCACGCTGCTCACGCCGCGGCCCTCGTCGTCCGCCGCGGCCTCGTCGGTGAGCTGGGTGATCACGCCCGTCCCGAGATCCATGCGGAACAGGTTGTAGCAGGGGTGTTCGTGCGGCGCGCGCTCCTCGCCGGAGGCCCGGTCGGAGAGGAAGATGATCTCGTCGCGCTGCGCATCGAACGAGTTTTCGGTGAAGTACAGGTGGTAGTTGTTGCCGCTGGCGGTGAGCTGTCGAATCTCACGGCCGGTCTTCGGGTCGCTGAAGGTTCGGATCTCCGACTGCCAGGTCTGACCGATCATCTCTGAGCACCTCGTTGGGATGGGCGAGCTTATTTCGTGACGAAATCCTGGCGCATGGGCGTGAAGGCGTCCAGCAGCACCGTCGGCGCATAGGTCTTGATGTAGTGTCGCACGCCGGACGGCACATAGTAGCTGCCGCCCTGGCGCAGCCGCACGGGCTCATGCCCGGCCATGCAGAAGTCGATCTCGCCCTCGACCACGTAGCCGATCTGTTCGTGCGGGTGGCTGTGCTCCCAGGAGGCCTTGTCCGCCTCGAACCTGAACTCGACCAGCATCAGGCCCGCGCCATAACTCAACACGCGGCGCTCCGCGCCGTCCGGGGTGGCGACCGCGGGCTCGTGGGCAGCGTCGGCAATCAATTTCATGTGTGGACTCCTTGGCTCGATTGTAGTATAATCAGCGCCATCATACACCTGCTGGTCTGGCAGAGACAAACGCCGGTCATGAGCCAACGGAAGACTCAGCGGCCGCGGACGCGGCGTCCGCGCGTCGGTTACATCACCCCGAGAATCAGCGACCACAACGGGCTGGCCATCTGGAGCGGGATGCTGGAGACGGCCAGGCTGCAGGGCGTCGATGTGCTGTGCTTTGCGGGCGGCGAGGTCCAACACCCGGAAGGCACGGCCGGCCGCGCAAACACGATCTATGACCTGGTGGATCGGGCCAGCCTCGACGGTTTGGTGGTGTGGGGCTCCTCGCTCGGTTACTATGCCGGCCCCGAGGCCACCTACGCGTTCTGCCGTCAGTTCGAGCCGCTGCCGATCGTCAGCATCGGGGTCACGCTGCCGGGCATCCCCGGCGTCGTCCTGGACAGCTACGGTGGGGAGCGCGCGCTCATCTCCCACCTCATCGAGGTCCACGGCCGCCGACGGCTGGCCTTCATCCGCGGCCCCACGGGCCATCGCGAGGCGCGCGAGCGCTACCGTGCGTATTGCGACGCGCTGGCCGAGTACGGCCTGCCCTTCGACCCCGAGCTGGTCTCGCCGCCCTATCTCTGGATCCGGGCCGACGGCATCGAGATGAACTCGAACGGGGCCGAGGCGGTGCGCCTGTTCGTGGACGAGCGCCGCGTCCAGTTCGATGCGTTGGTGTCGACCAGCGACACCTTCATCTTGGGCGCGCTGCCCGCGCTCCAGGCGCGCGGCATCCGCGTGCCGGAGGATGTCGCGGTCGTCGGCTTCGACGACAAGCCCTCCACCCAGCTCCTCTCCCCTGCGCTGACCACGGTCCAGGTTCGCCTGCGCGAGCGCGGCCGCCAGGCGCTTGCGCTCCTGCTCGCCCGGCTGAACGGCGAGACAACTCCCGATGAGGTCTTGCAGCCCGCGCGGCTGGTGATCCGGCGCTCGTGCGGCTGCACGGTCGCCGCGGAAGCCCGCGCGCCGGCCAGCGTCCCGCGGGCCAGCCAGCCGGCGGAGCGGCTGG
>MWBF01000016.1 GCA_002068935.1 Chloroflexi bacterium ADurb.Bin325 | reverse complement strand
CGCGGCCTGCGGCGCGGCGGGCGGGCTCGTCTATCTGATCGCGGCCCGGCTCGTCGGGCTGGACGCGCTCTGGCGCTTTGCGGCCGCGCTGGCCGGCCGATCCGGGCCGACCAGCGCCTGAGCGAGCGGCCTCACCCCCTCGGTTCCCCCTCTCCTGGGGGCGAGCCTTCGGCTCGCCCCCAGGAGAGGGGGATGGTGAGCAAGCCAAAACGAGTTTGTAGAATCTACCGCGACCGCGCAAGGCCAGTCGAAGGAGCCGGACCGCGCCCCCTGCGAGCACAAGGTTTGTAGTGGGCGCTTCAGCGCCGTATCGGGCGCGGGGCGCTCAAGCGCCTGCTACAAACGAGTATAAGCGCGCGCATCCTGAGCGGGTGGACGACTCAACGCCGCCGACGGCGCAAGGCCAGTCGAAGGAGCCGGGCCGCGCCCCCTGGCGAGCGCGAGGTTCGTAGTGGGGTAGTGGGCGCTTCAGCGCCGTATCGGGCGCGGGGCGCTCAAGCGCCTACTACAAACCGGCGCAAGGCCAGTCGAAGGATGCGGCGTTTTTGGTCGTTCAGGGCGCTTGTCCACATCGGGAACGTTAACGGCCGGGGACTTTTTGTTTTTGCGCGGGACGCCGGTGTATAATAACCCATTATGTATGGCTTAACCGCGAGAATTACAGAGAACCGTGGCCGTTAATCCCTTGAATCCGATGGTCGTGCAGAGCGACCGCACAGTCCTGCTGGAAGTCGACAACCCCGGCTACCAGGAGGCGCGCGACGCGCTCGCGCGCTTTGCGGAGCTGGAGAAAAGCCCCGAACACATCCACACTTATCGGCTGTCGCCCCTGTCGCTGTGGAACGCGGCCGCGAGCGGCCTGAGCGCCGAGGCCATCCTCGACGCCCTGGCCCGCTACAGCAAGTACGACATCCCCGGCAACATCCAGGCCGACGTGCGCGACTATGTCTCGCGCTTCGGCCGGCTGAAGCTGCGCCGCGCGCCGGATGGCGGCCTGCTGCTCAGCGCCGAGGACCCGCTGCTCATGCTGGAGGTCAGCCGCCAGCGCAAGGTCAGCCAGTTCATCATCGGCGAGGTGGACGAGCGCACGGTGCAGATCAACCCGGCCATGCGCGGCCACATCAAGAAGGCCCTCGTGGACGTGGGCTTCCCCGCCGAGGATCTGGCGGGCTATGTCGATGGCGCGCCGCTGCCGATCCATCTGCTGGAGGCGGCGCGGGCCAACGGCAAGGCCTTCAACCTGCGCCACTACCAGCGCGACGCGGTCGAGACGTTCTACGCCGACGGCTCGGCCCAGGGCGGCTCCGGCGTCGTCGTGCTGCCCTGCGGCGCGGGCAAGACCATCGTGGGCATGGGGGTCATGGAGCAGTTGCAGACCAACACCCTCATCCTGACCACCAACACGGTCGCGGTGCGCCAGTGGATCGACGAGCTGCACGACAAGACTTCGCTGGCGACGGACGAGGTGGGTGAATATACCGGCGATGTCAAGGAGATCAAGCCCGTCACCATCACCACGTACCAGATCCTCACCTATCACAAGCGCCGCCCGCGCGCCGGGGACGAGGCAGATCTGTTCGACGACTTCGGCACATCCGCCAGGCCGTTCACGCCCGATGACTTCCCCCATTTCCAACTGTTCAACCAGCGCGACTGGGGCCTGATCGTCTACGACGAGGTGCACCTGTTGCCCGCGCCCATGTTCCGCATGACCGCGGAGCTACAGGGCCGCCGGCGTCTCGGCCTGACGGCCACCCTCGTGCGCGAGGACGGCAAGGAGGATCACGTCTTTGCGCTGATCGGCCCCAAGAAATACGACGTGCCCTGGAAGGATCTGGAGCGGCAGGGCTGGATCGCGACGGCCTACTGCCATGAGATCCGGCTGGACATGGCGCCGGAGCGCCGCTTCGAGTATGCGCTGGCCGAGAGCCGCGAGCAGTATCGGCTGGCCGCCACCGACCCGGCCAAGATGGCGGTCGTGCAGCAGCTCATCGCCAAGCACCCGGACGACCAGGTGCTCGTCATCGGCACCTATCTGGATCAGTTGACAAAGATCGCGGCGCTGCTCGACGCGCCCCTGCTGACCGGCAAGACGCCCGTCCGCGAACGGCAGGCGCTCTACCGCCAGATGCGGGAGGGCACGCTGCGCTGCCTGGTGGTCTCGAAGGTCGCCAACTTCGCCATCGACCTGCCCGACGTCAGCGTCGCCATCGAGGTCAGCGGCACGTTCGGCTCGCGGCAGGAGGAGGCGCAGCGGCTGGGCCGCATCCTGCGCCCCAAGAGCGACGACCGGCCCGCGCACTTCTATGCGATCGTCATGCGCGACACGCGCGACCAGTTGTTCGCGGCCAACCGACAGATGTTCCTGACCGAACAGGGGTACAAGTACGAGATCCTCTATCACGACGACCTGGTCGATTACGACCCGGCGCACAGCGATGCGACCTGGTAGGCGGCCATGACAGAAACACCTTCCGGGATACAGGCCGAGCAGCGTAACGAGCTTATGGCGCTGCTGCAAGCGCGCTCCGTCGCCGACCTGCGCAGCATCGCGCGCGCCTGGGGCTGGCCGCTCAAGGGCACGGCCAAGAACGACCTCGCGCAGCAGTTGACCAACCACCTGACCGACGCGCCGCGGATGCGGGCGGTCTACGACCGGCTGTCGCCGACCGAGGCCGCGCTCCTCCAGTGGCACAACATCCTGGCGCATACCGCCGAGCCGACCGGGTTGGTCGCCGCGCTCTCCTACGTGACGCAACGGCAGATCAGCACGGCAGAGTATTCGAAGGCGCTGGAGACCCTCCAGGAGCGCGGCCTCCTCTTCACCACGCTCGCGCAGGCCCTGGCTGCGCCGGCGGTCTTCTCCGTCTGGCTGCCGCCGCTGACGCTGCCCTGGCTGCGTCCGAAGGAGCCGCCCGCGGCCCGGCCCACGTTCAGCATCAGAGATCTCAACACGACCGTCTATCAGCTCATCTCGCGCATCGAGAGCGAGCATCCGCTGGCCGCACGGTCGGCAAGTTCGATGGCCGCGGCCAACCTGGGCAGCGCCATCCGGCCGTTCACCGCGCGGCCGGGCCTGCTCAGCCGGGACACGCTGGTCGCCTGGGGCTATGCGACGCAGCCGGATCGGAACATCGCCCGCTTCTTCCTGGAACAGCTCGTCTTGGGCCAGATCATCAAGATCGCAGGCGCGGCGCCGAACGCCCGGCTGACCGTGGATGAGGCGGCCCGCACGCGGTGGGAGATGACCCCGCCCGATCAGCGCGTCATGCACCTGCGCGCCTGGTGGATCGGCGGCCGAAGGCCGGACTACCGCACGACCGCCCTGTGGAACGAGCTGGATCTCGCCATCGCGGCCGTGACCGGCGGCTACACGCTGCGCCACAACCTGCCCTGGGCCGACACATTTACGGCCTCCACCCCCATCGACCGGCTTCGGCAATGGCTGGCGGGCCTGCTCCTGCGGCTGGACAGCGCATGGCTGGAGTTCGAGGGGTTCATACAGCTCATCCGTCATTTGCGGCCGGCGCTCCTCACCACGGAGGAGGTCGGCAAGTGGCAATGGTATCGGGACGGCCGGGTGCTGGAGCCGACCACGATGGATTGGGAGACCTGGCGCACGACCAACGGCCGCCTCGTGGAGGCGTTCCTGACCGGCCCGGCCCAATGGCTGGGCCTCGTGGAGATCAGCTATCAGGGCCAGCGGCCGACGGCCTTCCGGGTGCAAAGCGAACTGCCCGCCGAGGAGTTTCACCTCCCGACCGACATGCTCCAGTTCGCGCCGCCGGACACGCTCGTCCTGAAAAACGTCTGGCAGGCCGGCGCGCTGCACGCCCTGCTCCGCGAGCTCGCGGTCGAGGAGCGCCGCGGCCGGGAGCGCGTCCATTACCGGCTGAACGCGCCGGTATTCCGCGATAGCCTGATGCGGGGGCTGACGCTGGACGCGCTGATCGCGAGGTTCGCGGCGGCCGGCGCGTCCCTCCCCGCGGAGGCCATCGCCCGGCTGCGCGATTGGGAGCAGCGGGCCGGCAACTTTCGCCTGCACGAGGGGGTGGGCGTCATCGAGTTCGGCGCCGACATGACGCCGGAAGAGGTCCAGGCCATCGTGCGCATCGGCGGCGATTGGCTCTACCAGGTCGCGCCGCGCTGCCTGGTGGCGCTCGACGCCGAGCGCGTGCCGGAGCTGCTGGTCAATCTGCGCCAGCGCGGCTACACGCCCCAGGTGATATCGTGACGCGTCCCGACCTGTACGAGGCCATCAGCCTCTTCAACGCCAACGATCTCAGCGCGATCCTGGTCGAGGCCGGCCAGTCCAGCCCGCCCAAGAACAAGGAGGGCAAGGTCCGGCTGTGGATGGAGCTGATCGGCCAGCCCGAACGCATCCACCGCGCCTATGAACGGCTGAACGAGCGGGCGCGGCGCGCGCTGGAACAGCTCCAGCTTGCCGGCGGCGAGATGCGCACGACCCGCTTCCGCAGCCTCCTGAGCGATGCGGGCATCATCGCGCGCCAGAGCCCGCGGCCGCCGCGGACGATCTGGTCGACCATCTCGCGGCCCGAGACCTCCCGGCAGCCGCGCGACTTCTCCGAGATCCTCGCGCACCTGCTCCTGCACGGGATGATCTGGACCTACGGCCAGCCGGCCGCCTTCACGACCGCGACCCGGCTGAATTTCGAGGGCGGACGTTATGTCTATATACCGGACGAGGTGGCGCGCCACCTGCCGCCCCCGTCCGCGGCCGAGCCGTCGGCTTCGCCCTCCATCGGGTACGTGCTCTCCGGCTCGGCCCGCGTCTGCCAGCGCGACCTCTATCTGATGTGGAGCGCGGCGCGCGAGACGCCCTTCTCCCTGACCAACAACGACCTGCTGCGCGTCACAGATCTCAAGCGGGTCGCCGGCCAACTGCTCACCGCGGAGACCGTGGCCTCGGGGCAGCGGGAGACCCATTATCGCCGCCTCTTCTTCCTGCGCCGCCTGCTCACTGCCCAGGGCCTCCTGAACCGCGTCCCGAACACCGATAAGCTGGCCGCCGACCCGCAGCCGACCTTCTTCGGCCAGACGGCCGTCGCGCGCGTGCGGGCCAGCTTCAACGCCTGGCGCGACGGGGCCTGGTGGAACGAGCTGTGGACCACCTATGTCCAGGGATCGACCCGCGCCTCCGGCTCCAGCACCGACTTTGCGCCGCGCGCGATCGTGCTGGCCCGCCAGTACGTCATGGCCGTGCTGGTCGAGCTGATCCGCCAAAGGCAGGCCTCGGCGCAGGAGCCGGCCGGCGAGCCGTGGATCGCGCTGGATGCGCTGGACGCCTATCTCCATTACAGGGGCGAAGACTTCCTGATCGACCGGGAGATGGCGGAGACGCAGACGCGCTATTATTATTACGGCAACGAGTCCGCGTCGCCGTATGTCCTCAACGAGCTCGGCTGGACGTGGGCCGATTTCGCCCAGGACGAAGACGCGGGCTGGCGCGGCGTCGAGCGCACCTTCCTCAAGGCCGTGCTGAGCGAGGGGCTCTACTGGCTGGGGCTGATCGACCTGGGCTACGAGCAGCCGGTAACGCCCGCGGGCGGCACGGTCCCCGACGGCTGGAGCGCGGTGCGGCTGACCGACATGGGCCGCTGGCTGCTGCTGGACGGGCCGGAGCCGACGATACCGGAGGAGACCGGGCGGGTGGTCCTCCAGCCCAACTTCCACGTCTTCGCCTTCGACCCCATCTCCGACAGCGTCCTCGCCCGGCTGGACAGCTTCGCCACGCGCCTCAACGCGGAGCGCGCGGTCGAGTTCGAGATTACGCGCGACTCGGTCTACCGCTCGCAGCTTGCCGGGCAGTCGGTCGCGGTCATCAAGGAGTGGCTCGAACAGATCACGGGCAGCCCGCTGCCGCAGAACGTCGGCCGCAGCCTGGACGAATGGCACGCCGCGTTCGAGCGGATCGTCGTCTGGCCGCGCGTCGCATGGCTGGAGGTGGCCGAGCCGGACGCCGCGGCCGCGCTCCTGGCGGATCCCGCGCTGCGGCCGCACATCATAAAACAGGTCACGCCGACCGGGCTGCTCGTGCACCGCGACCGCGCGGCCGAGCTGGAACAGGCCCTGTTCAAGGCCGGGGAGCTGCCCGAACGCGCCGACAACGCCATGCGGGTGCACAGGGCCAGCCTGGAGCTCACGGAGACGGGCCGCATCACACTGATCGGGCCCCTCCCGTGGCTCTATACCCGGGCCGCGCTGGAGCGCATCGCCGAACAGACCGCCGAGGGGTGGCAGATCACGCCGGGCAGCGTCGCGCGCGCGGCCGCACAGGGCCGCGATGCGGCGAGCATCCTGGCGGATCTCACATACATGGCCGCCAACGGCGTGCCCGAACAATTGGTCGTGAGCATCAAGCGCTGGGCGAGGCATTACGGCAAGGCCACCTTCGAGCCGGCCATCCTGGTGCAGTTCCGCGATCAGGACGCGCTCAACGACCTGCGCCAGGACGGCGTGCTGCGCCGCCTGCTGAAGCCCCTGCGCTCCGCCGCCAGCGACGGGCTGGCGAAGATCGACCCCGCAGATCTGGAGCGCGTTACGGCCTTGTTGCGCGAGCGCGGCGTCGAGATCGAGGCCACGCCTACCGGGCCGCCCGCGCAAGGATGACAAAGAACATGACCGAACAGGAAGACCGGGGGCCGGCCTACCGGATCGTCACCCCCCGCCTCGTGCTGCGCTGCTGGGACCCGGCGGACGCGCCGCTGCTCAAGGCCGCGATCGACGTGAGCGTGGAGCATCTGCGCCCGTGGATGTCCTGGGCCGCGCACGAGCCGACCGACCTGGCCGCCAAGACGGCGCTGCTGCGCACCTTCCGCGGGGATTTCGACCTCGACCGCAACTACTTCTACGGCATCTTCGACCGCGACGAGACCGCGGCGCTCGGCAGCAGCGGCTTTCATACGCAGGTAGGGCCGGCCGCGCTGGAGATCGGCTACTGGATTCGGGCAGATGCTATCAACCAGGGATTCGCAACCGAGGTCACGGCCGCGCTGACCCGCGTCGCGTTCGAGGTCAACCGCGTGAGGCGGGTGGAGATCCACTGCGTGGTCGCCAATGTGCGCAGCGCCGCGGTGCCGCGCAAGCTGGGCTACCAGCACGAGGCGACGCTGGCGCGGCGGATAGCCCAGGGCGACGAACGCCACGACGTGATGATCTGGACCCTGTTTGCGGAGCAGTACGCCGATAGCCCCGCGGCGGGCATCGAGACGGCGGCCTATGACGCGCTGGGGCGGCCCTTCACGCTCGCCGCGCCGCGGCACACGCAATAACACATTGGCGCGCCGGCTACAGGCCGCGCTTTTCTGAGAATTCGAAGCCCGGCAACGGCATGAAACGCAAATACTGGAAGCGAGCATGAACAACCAGAACACATCACAGGGCCAACGAGTCATCGTTGCCAACACGGAGGGCGGGGTCGGCATGGCCGCGGCCGCCCAGGTGCTCATGGCGGGGGGCCGCGGGCTGGACGCCATCGAGGCGGGCATCCGTCCGGTGGAGCTGGATCCGACCGTCCGCAGCGTGGGCGTCGGCGGCTGGCCGAACCTGCTCGGCGAGGTGGAGCTGGATGCGCTCATCATGGACGGGCGCAGCCTCAAGTCGGGCGCGGTCGGCGCGCTGCAAGGCTTCCTCCACCCCATCTCGGTGGCGCGGCAGGTCATGGAGCAACTGCCGCACGTCTTTCTCGTCGGCGAGGGGGCCGCGCGCTTTGCCGCGGAGATCGGCGCGGAGGCGGGCGAGAACCGGACCGACGAGTCGCGGCAGCAGTGGGCCGAATGGCTGGCCCGCTACGTGCCGGCCGATCTCATCGCGGCCTGGCCCAACGTGCCGCTCGCGCCGTGGGCGCGGCTGACCGCGGACCCGGAGCGCGCCGGCGGCACCACGACCTTCCTCGTGCGCGACGCGAACGCGGACATCGCGGCCGGCACGAGCACGTGCGGCTGGGCCATGAAATACCCTGGCCGGCTGGGCGATTCGCCCGTGATCGGCGCGGGCGGCTACGCGGACAACCGTTACGGCGCGGCGGCCTGCACCGGCCACGGCGAGCTGAGCATCCGCGCGGGGACCGCGCGCAGCGTCGTCCTCTACATGAAGATGGGCATGACCGTGCAGGAGGCCTGTCACGAGGCCGCGGACGACCTGCGCCGGCTCGTCCGCGAGTTCCCCGCCGCGCTCACCATCCACGCCATCGACGCATCCGGCGCGGCCTATGTGGTGGCCATCGGCAAGGAGCCGGGGACCGGCTGGTACTGGTACTGGGCGGAGGGGATGCCCTCCGCTGAGAAGCGCGACGCCGTCGAGATGCAGTGGTAGAGCTAAGAACCTATCCAAAAACCTGCTGAGCGCCCGGCCTCACCCCCTCGGCTCCCCCTCTCCTGAGGGCGAGCCTTCGGCTCGCACATCAGGAGAGGGGGATGGGGGTGAGGTAAGCCGGAGCGAGTTTTCGGATAGACACTAAGGAGTTCTGTCGCATGGCCTTCGACCTCCGCAATCGCAATTTTCTGAAGGAGCTCGACTTCACCAAGGAGGAGTTCGTGTTCCTGCTCCGGCTTTCGGCGCAGCTCAAGGCCGCCAAATATGAGGGCCGCGAGCAGCCGCGGCTCCGGGGCAGGAACATCGCGCTCATCTTCGAAAAGACCTCCACGCGCACGCGCTGCGCCTTCGAGGTGGCCGCCTACGACCAGGGCGCCCATGTCACCTATCTCGGCCCGGAGGGCACCCAGATCGGACACAAGGAGTCCATGAAGGACACCGCGCGCGTGCTGGGCCGCATGTACGACGGCATCGAGTATCGGGGGTTCGAACAGGCCGTCGTCGAGGAGCTGGGCAGATATGCGGGCGTGCCGGTTTGGAACGGGCTGACCAACCAGTTCCACCCGACGCAGGCGCTGGCCGACATCCTCACGATGATGGAGCACAGCCCCAAGCCGTTGGAGCAGATCGCCTACTGCTACATGGGCGATGCGCGCTTCAACATGGGCAACTCGCTGATGATCACGGGGTGTCTGTTGGGCATGGACGTGCGCATCTGCGCGCCGCAGAGCCTCTGGCCGCAGCCCGCCCTGGTCGAGACCGCGCGCGGGCTGGCGGAGGCGTCCGGCGCGCGCTTCCAGCTCACCGAGGACATCGCGGCCGCGGTTCGGGGCGTGGACTATCTCGCCACGGACGTCTGGGTCTCCATGGGCGAGCCGAAGAACGTCTGGGACGAACGCATCGAGCTATTGCTGCCGTACCAGGTCAACCGCCGGGCGATGGAGCTCACCGGCAACCCGCAGGCCAAATTCATGCACTGTCTCCCCGCCTTCCACAACCGCGAGACCCGGATCGGCGAGGAGGTATTCCAGCACACCGGGCTGGAGGCGTTGGAGGTCACCGAGGAGGTCTTCGAGTCGGACGCCTCGATCGTCTTCGACGAGGCCGAGAACCGGATGCACACGATCAAGGCGGTGATGGTCGCCACGCTCGGCGACTGAGCGGCCCCCACCCTAGCCCTCCCCCGCTGCGCAGGGGAGGGAGTCTCACCCCTTCCCCTGTCGGAACGGGGGAAGGGGCCGGGGGATGGGGGCGATTTGGCCCCCACTCAGACGCCCGGCGCGACGGCCAGCTCCAGATAGAACATCCCGCCCGTGTCATCATAGGCCAGGATCTCGCCGTAGCGGCCCCACTGGATGGCGATCTCCACCTGGCGTTCGGCCTCCCCCTGCAAGAACTCCAGCTCCAGCGCGGCCTGCACGACGGCATGGCTGAGCTGCTGCCGCGGCGACGCCTTGAGCAGCGCCAGCAGCCATTTGAACAACGGCACCCGGCGCAGCCGCGCGGCAAAGATCGCCTTGCGGCCCAGGATGCTGGCCTCGGCAAAGGTCTCGCCCAGGGGGGTCAGGGTGATATCGCCCGTCGCGACATGGGCAAAGCCCAGCAGCTCGGCGGCCTCGATGAGCAGGAGCAGGTGGCTGGAATCCACCTTCAGGTCGTCGGTCAGCCGGTAGATGTCGGCGCGGTTGCCGGGCAGCCCGTCCAGCCACTCCAGGAGGCCGGCCAGGTCGTTGACGTCCACATCCGGCAGGGCCCGCGTGCGGCCCGGCTCGCCCGGCGCGACGCCCAGCTCCACGCTTTCGGCCTCGGTCTGGCCGGCCAGGATGGCGTACACGCGGTCGCTGACGGTCGCAAAGGCGGCGCTCTTGCGGTCGCGCGGGTGGGGCAGATCCACCTTCACCTCCGCCACCACGCGGCCCGGCCCCTTGTCCATCACCAGGATGCGATCCGCCATAAAGACGGCCTCGTCGATGTTGTGGGTGACCATCAGGATCGCCTGGGTGGGGATGCTGCCGCCGGTC
This sequence comes from Chloroflexi bacterium ADurb.Bin325, assembly GCA_002068935.1. GTDB lineage: Bacteria > Chloroflexota > Anaerolineae > CG2-30-64-16 > CG2-30-64-16 > MWBF01. Next base: position 14,413 of record MWBF01000016.1, on the reverse strand, counting down.
CACAGCTCCAGCAGCTCGCCGCGCAGCGATTCCGCGCTCAACACATCCAGCGCGGAGAACGGCTCGTCGAGGCACAGCAGCTCCGGCTCCACGGCCATCGCGCGGGCAAAGCCCACCTTCTGCCGCATGCCGCCGGAGAGCTCGCGCGGATAGGCCGACTCGAAGCCGTCCAGACCGACCCGATCCAGCAGATCCACCGCGCGCGGACTGCGCAAGGTCGTGGGGATGCCGCGCGCCTTCAGCGCCACCTCGACGTTCTCCTGCACGGTGAGCCAGGGGAAGAGCGCAAAGGTCTGAAAGACGATGGCCGCGTGGGGGTTGACGCCCTGCAACGGCTGGCCGCGGTAGAGGACCTGGCCTGCGGTCGGCGGCTGCAAGCCGGAGATGATGCGCAGCAGGGTGCTCTTGCCGCAGCCCGACGGGCCCAGCAACGCCACATATTCGCCCGCGTTCAATGAGAGGTTCACCTTCTCGACCGCGGTGAAGCGCCGCTCCCCGCGGCCATAGGCCTGGCTGACCCCGCGCAGTTCCAATAATTTCCCGTTTCCCGTGCTCATGGCCTACTCCATGCGGAAGCGATCTTCGGCGAGCCGATAGAGGCGTCGCCAGAAAACTCGGTTAAGCGCGGCCACCGCCAGCACCATGCTCAGGGTGGCCGCCAACAGCAGCGGATAATTCCCGTCGGCGGTCGCGCGGGCGATCAGGCTGCCGAGGCCGATGGTGTAGTAGCTCTCGCCGGCGTATGAGATATGCTCCGCGACGATGCTGGCGTTCCACGCGCCGCCGGTGGCGGTGATCGCGCCGGTGACGATGAAGGGGAAGAGCGCCGGCAGGATCAGCGTGCGCCAGCGCTCCCAGCGGCCCAGGCCCAGGAGCGCGGCGGTGTATTTCAGATCCTGTGGGATGGCGGCCGCGCCCGCGATGACGTTGAAAAGCACATACCACTGGGTCCCCATCAGCATCAACAGCAACGCGGCGACCGCCAGGCCGCCCGGCGCGGCCAGGAGGGCCAGCAGCACCACCGGGAAGAGCGCGGTGGCCGGCACCGAGGCCGCGACCTGCACCACCGGCTGGAGCCAGCGCGCCAGCCGCTCGTTGGTGCCGATGGCCACTCCCACCGGGATCGTCCAGGCCAGGGTGATGACCAGCGCCGCGATCACCCGCAGCAGCGTGGCCAGCAGGCCGACCCCGATCCAGCCCCACTCGACCAGCGGGACTTGCAGCAGCATCGCGGCCGCGCGGTAAGCGCCGTAGAGCACCCCCGCCGCGACCGCGATCAGCAGCGCATAGGCCGGCAGGCCGGGCTGGCCCTCGCCCATCTGCGCCAGGCCCAGCGGCGCGAGGCGGCGGATGAACCACTGGTCGACCCGCTCGACCAGCGGCCGCCAGAACCGGGCAAGGCCGCGCTCCACCAGCCGCGAGCCGCGCAGTTGGTCCAAGAACCACGACGTAGGCGGGTTGTCGCTCTCCACCATCTCCAGCTTGAAGCGCTCCGACCAGGCGATCAACGGCCGCCAGACGAACTGATCCAGCATCACGATCACCAGCACGAGCATGCCGATGCCCAACAAGATGGCGCGGCGGTCGCCCTGGGCCGCGGCCTCGCTGAGGTATGCGCCCAGGCCGGGCAGACGGAAATCGCGCTGGCCCACGGTGAAGATCTCCGCGGCCATCAGGAAGAACCAGCCGCCGGCCCAGCTCATCATGCTGTTCCAGATCAGGCTGTTGGCGCCGAACGGCAGCTCCAGCGTCTTCAGGCGCAGCCAGCGGTTGAAGCGGAAGATGCCGCTGGCCTCGCGCAGCTCCACCGGGATGGTCGTGAGGGACTGGTACCAGGCAAAGGTCATGTTCCAGGCCTGGCTGGTGAAGATGAGGACGACCGACGCCAGCTCGACGGCGATCGTCTCCGGCAGGATCGCGCTGAGGCTCAACAACACCATGGGCAGGAACGAAAGGATCGGCACGCTCTGCAAGACGTCCAGCAGCGGCATCAGCACTGCCTCGGCGCGGCGGTTGTAGGCCGCGATATAGCCGTAGACCAGGGTGAACAGGAAGCTCAGCGCGTATGCGGCCAGCATCCGGCCGACGGAGAAGAGCGCATAGATGGGCAGCGCCGTCGGCGCAAGGGAGATGTCCCGGCCCTCCACCACGACGGGCGCCTGCATCGCCAGCCGCGCGCCGCCGTAGATGAGGGTCGCTACCGCCAGGATGACCAGCGCGTCGGATCGGCCGAACTGACGTCCGGCGAATTGTTCGCTGCGAAAGATATGCTCTGACTGCGCCATCGGTCGCCGTCCTCTGCTCTGCAAGTGGGCCGTCGGATCTCGGCCCGACCCCGTCCGCCCTCGCTGTCGCGCGGCGGGGCGTCCGCTGCACCATCCCCGGCGCGCCATGTCGAGGCCGCGCCGAGGCGCGCTGTCTATGCAGCGCGCTGCATGTTCCGTGATATTCTGTGACCGACGGGCGTCAGGATTGAACTGGCCGGCAGCATCCCTCGCGCGGATCTGCCCGGCCCTGGGGCGGGGAGATCAGGCAGAGGCGGGGACGGCCAGCCGTGCGCCTGAGGCGCACCGGCGGTCCATGACCAGGATTGCCCGGCTCGCGGCCGGGATCATACTGTAGGGATTGAACTCTGTCGACATACGTATACCTGCCCTCGCACAGCTATTATATGCACAAGCCGGATGTTGTCAACGAACGTGCGCCATCTCCCGCAATCCTGACTCTGATCGAAGGCGGTGATGTTCCGGGCGGAGGCATCCTGAGCGGAGGCCGCACGCAGTGCGGACGCAGTCGAAGGACGCCGGAGCAGCTTGCAAAAGTCGCCGCTGCTCTAAAAGTGGCCGCCCCTTCGACTACGTGCGTCGCTATGCGACGCCCTCCGCTCAGGGTGCTCCGGCATTTTCACCCTGGACGGCGGCCCAGAGGCTATGACCGCCCTGTTCTAGATGCTTCGATCCATTCGGAACGCCTGCGACATCCCCAAACGCGATCACGGAGCGGGCAGGGCCTCATCGGCCGTGGGGTCGGCATCCTGTTCCCAGCGGGCGTGCAGGACGCCGGGCTGCGGATCCGGCTCTATCGGCCGCAGGGGATCGGGCGCAAGCTGCACCAGCCGCCAGCCGGCCCGATCCAACACGATCCCGTTCGAATGCATGCTGGCGGACACGAAGAGGGCGTCCGGGTCCCCCAGGGCCGCCCGGCTCACCCGGAGCACCATGCGGCCATCCGCGCGCTCGAACCGAATCGCATCCCGCATATCCGGCGAGAGGCTCTCGACGCGGCTGAGGCCGCGGCTGTTCAGGATGATCTCCAGCTTGGGGGTCTCGGCAAACGGCGTCCCCGCGCTGTGCGGAAAGAGCCAGACGACCAGGATCTGGCGCGGGCTGAGCGGCCGGCGGGTTGCGACCGAGATCTGGAGGTCGTCGTCCTGGGCGGCCAGGTCGAACTCGTCCAGCAGGAGGCCGGGGGCCAGATGCTTCAGGAGGGACGCCTTGGGCGAGCCAAAGAGCGGCCTGAACTCGATCCCCTGCCACTCGAACAGTGGCGCGGAGAGCTGGACGGGGTCCACCCGCGCAAACAGGTCGTTGGCGCGCAGGAAGCTCTCCAGATAGGCCGGCCGCAGCGACAGCTGCGAGGCGTGCTTGCTCAGCGCGGCCGTCTTTGTGGCAAGCTGCGCATCATCCAGCAGGAACTTCGTCCAGGCCATGTCCGCGCGCAGCAGGGCCGTCGGCGGCAGCAGATAGTTCCCGGTCTGGACATTGCGCGCCTGTGGCCACGACCCGTAATGCACCAGATAGCACCACACCGGGATGGCGTCATACGGCGCGCCCAGGTCGAACAGGGCGGCCTGCGTAAAGAGCCAGAGAGCCTGATGGTCGGAGTTTGCGTCGTCCGGGTGGCTGGTGAAGATCATCGTGGGCTGGAAGCCAGCGAGGATCTGCGTCAGGTCTGCCAGGACGTTGGCGCTCGAATAGGCGGCCCCGGGCGAAAACGCCTCCTGGTAGGGCACCTGGTTGGAGTTGAGCCATCGGCTCCACAGCGGCTCAGCGCCGGACCAATGCGTCCGCCAGAGCCGCATGGCGCCGTTGTCCGGGTAGCCCAGGAACGTCACCTGCTCCCTGGCCACGCCCAACACGTCGAGTGCGGAGAGCGCCTCCAGGCGACGGGTCTCGCCCATCGCCCGGATCTGCGTCGGCGTCAGGACGGGCCGCTTCAGGAAGCTTTGGAACGAGAGGATGTTGTTGTCGCCGAAGGTCAGGAAGACGACGCGCACATCTGCGCCCACCGCGAGCGCCTGTTGGATCAGCCCGCCCGTGCCCAACACCTCGTCATCGGGGTGCGGCGCAAGCACGAGGATGCGGTCAGCCGAGGTCGGCAGAGGCAGGTCGCCGATATTGTTCAGCTCGAGCGTCACGCGGCCCAGGAAGCCCTCTTCCGCGGCATAATAGCCGAGCCCGAGGAAGGAAATCGCGACCAACAGGGCCGCGACGGCAACAAACGTGAGCCGTCGCAGGCCCGAAAAGCGTTTCGAGCCCGGGCGGGTGGCCGGTGGACGTGAAACTCGACGCATGAAGCGCATGACCTCACCTGATTTTCAGAAGCGCGATCTCCGGTATTCCTGGAAGGCGCTATGCCGCCTCCTTTCGCTCGATCCGGTTATGCTATCACCAGTATACCACAACTTGGGGACGATGTCTGCTCGCGCAGGTTGCGGGGCGCGTCTCGCCCGGAGACAGAGGCAGGCGAAATACCCTGCCCCCTCCCGGCGCGCGGGCCAGGAGGGGGGGCAGGGGCAAGGTCAGCGCGGCGAGCAGGAGGACAGATCGCCGGTCGTCATGCCGGTCTTCAGCGCGGCCTGGCGCTGGGCCGACGAGCCGTGCGTCCAGGTCTCGGGCGAGACATAGCCCTGGGTCTCGCGCTGGATCTGATCGTCGCCCACGCTGGCCGCGGCGTCCAGACTCTGGGCGATGTCCTGCTCCGTGACCTCCGTCAGATAGCCGGTGCTGGTGGCATGGTGCACCCAGACGCCGGCGAGACAGTCGGCCTGTAGCTCCACCTGGACGGCCACGCTGCGCGGGCCGGTCGCGCCGGAGCCGCGGGTCTGCTCCAGCACGCCGACGAGGTTCTGGACATGGTGGCCGTATTCGTGCGCCAGCACATACGCCTCGGCAAACGGGCCGCCCATAGCGCCGAAGCGGGTCTGTAGCTGCTCGAAGAAGGCCAGATCCAGATAGACGGAGCGGTCGGCGGGACAGTAGAACGGCCCCATCGCGGCCGAGGCCGCGCCGCAGGCCGCCTGGGTGGAGCCGCTGTAGAGCACCGTCTTGGCCGGGCTGTATGTGCTCCCGCGGCGGGCGAACTCCTCGGCCCAGAAGGCCTGGATGCTGTTGACATAGCCCACGACGCGGCAATCCTGGCGCTGATTGGCGTCCTCGCCGGTCCGGCACACCTCCGCCAGCGACTCGATGTTCTCGCCGCTTGCAGGCAGCGAGCCTTGCGACGGCATGCCCGACTGCACGAACACGTCCTGCAACATGCCGGGATCGACGCCGAACAACAGCGCAGCCAGCAACACGATGATGCCGAGCCCGCCGCCGCCGACGGCCATCGCGGTTCCGGTGCGCCGCCCGCGCCGATCCTCCACCTGGGACGTGTCCAGCCGCGCTCGCTTGTTGAATGACATTGACCTTCTCCTTCTGCTCTGTTCCAACAACATTGAGAGGCCACAGCATTAAGTTCTGCATTACGTTCTGTGGGCCAAGGATACTTCAAGCCGGCCGCCTCGTCAACAGTGGAAGGGCGCCGCGCGACCCAACAGCGAGTTGGCATTCGGGTCGGTCGGGCATATACTGAGGCGGCCACATCGCGGCGCGCGGCCATTCGGCGCGCTGGCCAAAAATAGATGATCGGCATCGTTGACAAACTTTGCACATTCTTCTATCCTGCATCATACGTGCTGCGTGAACCTGAACACGAGGAGGAGGAATCATGCGGATACTGGTCACGGGCGGCGCAGGCTATATCGGCAGCCACACCTGCGTCGAACTGCTGAACGCCGGACACGAGGTTATCGTCGTCGATAACCTGTCGAACAGCAAGGAGGAGGCGCTGCACCGAGTGGCCGCGCTGGCCGGGCCGGACGGCAGCCGACGGCTCACGTTCCACCGCGTGGATCTGCTCGACCGCCCCGCGCTGGACGCGGTGTTCGGCGGCGCGGCGGTGGACGCGGTCATCCATTTTGCGGGGCTGAAGGCCGTGGGCGAGTCGGTCGCCATCCCGTTGCGCTACTATCAGAACAACGTGTCCGGCACGCTGGTCCTCTACGACGTCATGGCCGCGCACGGCGTCAAGAACATCGTGTTCAGCTCCTCTGCGACGGTCTACGGCGACCCCGCGCACGTCCCGATCACCGAGGACGCGCCCCTCTCCGCCACGAACCCCTACGGCCGCTCCAAGCTGATGATCGAGGAGATCCTGCGCGACCTGGGTCGGGCGGATCCGGCGCTGAACGCCATCCTCCTGCGCTACTTCAACCCGGTCGGCGCGCACGCGAGCGGCCACATCGGAGAGGACCCGAACGGCATCCCCAACAACCTGATGCCCTTCGCCGCGCAGGTGGCGGTGGGCCGCCTGCCGGAGCTGCACGTCTTCGGCAACGACTACCCCACGCCCGACGGCACCGGCGTGCGCGATTACATCCATGTCGTCGATCTGGCGCTGGGCCACCTGGCCGCGCTGGATCACCTGGCCACCAACCCCGGGGTCGTGGCCTACAACCTGGGCACGGGCCGGGGCTACAGCGTGCTCGAGGTGGTGGACGCGTTCGGCCAGGCGGTCGGCCGGCCCATCCCCTACCGCATCGTTGCGCGGCGGCCCGGCGATATCGCGGTCAGCTACGCGGACCCGGCCCGCGCGCAGGCGGCGCTGGGCTGGCGTGCGGTGCGCGGGCTGGCCGATATGTGCGCGGACACGTGGCGCTGGCAGTCGCAGAACCCCAACGGGTATGCGTGAATCCGAGGCCGTCTCGCGCAAGGCCGTAGGTCGCCGGGATGACGAGGCGGCGATCGCAGGATCTAGCACCTTTACGCGAGCTAAAAATTTATCCGAAAATTGCTCTGGCCGGTCTCCGACCGAGCCAGGGGCACGGTCAGAGACCGGCCCCAGCGGGTTTTCGGATAGGCTCTAACCACGATTGGAGGAGCTGATATGACAGATACTTCCCTGGCGCTGGTGGTGCTGGCCGCCGGCATCGGCAGCCGCTACGGCGGGCTCAAGCAGATGGACCCGGTCGGGCCGAGCGGCGAGATCATCATCGACTACTCCGTCTACGACGCGCTGGCCGCGGGCTTCGACAAGGTCGTCTTCGTCATCTCCGCGGCAATCCAGGAGGCCTTCCGCGAACGCATCGGCCGGACCATCGAGCGTCAGGTCGAGACCGCGTACGTCATCCAGCGGCCGGACGACCTGCCCGCGGGCTGGGCCGCGCCGGCCGAGCGCAAGAAGCCGTGGGGCACCGGCCACGCGACGCTGGCCGCGCGCGGCGCGGTGGACAGCCCCTTCTGCGTCATCAACGCGGATGACTTCTACGGCCGGACCGCATACACCGCGATCGCGGACTATCTCAAGCGGCCGCCGGCCGGCCAGCCCAACGACTACTGCATGGTCGGCTACCGGCTGGGCAACACGCTCACCGAGCACGGCCACGTCGCGCGCGGCATCTGCGAGGTGGATGCGACCGGCCACCTGATCGGCGTGCGCGAGCGCACGCACATCGAGCGCTACGGCGCGGCCGCGCGCAATGTCAACGACGACGGGACCGCGCTCGATCTGCCGCTGGACGCCATCGTCTCGATGAACATCTGGGGGTTCAGGCCCGGGGTCCTCGACGCGCTGTGGACGCGCTTTGCGCATTTCCTGGAGCGCAACCGGGCCGACCTCAGCAAGGTCGAGTTCTACCTGTCCAACGCGGTCGGCGACATGGTCACGGACGGGGAGGCGAGCGTGTGCGTGCTGCCGACCGACGAGGTGTGGCACGGCGTGACCTATGCGCAGGACAAGCCGCGCGTGCACGCGGCCGTGCGCGACCTGGTGCACCAGGGCCTGTACCCTGAGAACCTGTGGGGGCCAGCATGAACGCCGGGGCCGACGCCGCTGTCCCGCCCCGGCCGCTCAAGGCCGTCATCCTGGCCGCGGGCGACCGCTCGATCGCCGATGACGGGCAGTCGCTCCTGCTAGAGCCGCTCGGCGGCAAGAAGATCATCGACTATGTGATCGAAAACGTCAGCCACGTCGTGCCGCCGGAGGACACCTACATCGTCACCGGCTATCGGGGCGACAGCATCCAGCAGCACCTCGGCCCCGCCTACACCTACGTCCACCAGGCCGCGCCCCAGGGCACCGGCCAGGCGGTGCTGACCGTCAAGCCGCTGCTGGAGGGCTATGACGGCGACCTGCTGATCCTCTACGGCGACACGCCCCTGTTCAGCCCGACCTCGGTGCGCGGGCTCATCAACCGCCATCGCCTGCGCCAGGCCGACCTCACGCTGCTGACCGCGGTCGCGGACCGGCCCTACCCGTACGGCCGGGTCATCCGCGACCGCGACGGCGGCATCGTCGCCATCATCGAGGAGGCGGCCGCGTCGCCGCACCACAAGGAGATTCGCGAGCTCAACGTCGGCGCATACGTCGTCGCGGCCCGCCAGATCTGGCCGGTGCTGGAGACGCTCACCCCCTCGCTGAAGGACGGCGAGTACCGGCTGACCGATTCGGTCCACCGGCTGATCCACCAGGGCTTGCAGGTCGATTGTTATCAGATCTACGACCAGGACGAGATCCAGGGCATCAACACGCGGGCCGACCTGGAACAGGCCGAGTTCATCCTGCTCAAGCGTTCGTTCCGGCCCCGCCGCGAGCAGGAGCGCAACGTCGTCAGGTTCGGCACGGGCGGCTGGCGTGCGGTCATCGGCGAGGGCTTCACGCTGCTCAACGTGCGGCGGCTCTGCCAGGCGCTCGCAAACGACGTCGCGCGGCGCGGGCTGGAGCAGCGCGGGGTGCTGATCGGCTACGACCGCCGCTTCCTCTCGGATCGGGCCGCCGAGGCCGCGGCCGAGGTCTTTGCGGGCAACAACATCCACACGATCCTGCTCAGCGAGGACGGGCCCACGCCCCTAATCGAGTTCGCAACCGAGGCGGTCCACGCGGCCTACGGGCTGGCATTCACCGCGAGCCATAACCCGCCCGAATGGAACGGCCTGAAGGTCTTCCACGGCGACGGCTCGCTGCTGATGACCGCGGAGACGGATCGCATCGAGGCGGAGACGAACGCGCTCGACCCCGACGACCTGGTGACCGTCCCGCTGGAGATCGCCATCCCCGCGGGCATCGTGGAGCGCCGCGACTTCGTCAACCAGTACGTGGATCGGGTGGAGTCGTTCATCGACATGGCCGCCATCCGCAAGGCCGGCCTGCGGGTCATCGTAGATCCGATGTACGGCGTCGCGCACCTGACCCTGGGCATCATCCTCAACGAGGCGCGCTGCCGCGTCACCTTCATCCACGAGCGGCGCAACCCGCTGTTCGGTGGCCGCTCGCCCGCGCCGGATCTCGATGCGCTGCGCGTGCTGCGCGCCTACGTGCGCGACGAGCACTACGACCTGGGGCTGGCGACCGACGGCGACGCGGATCGCATCGCGCTGATCGACGAGCGCGGGGAGTACGTCCACATCAACGACCTGCTGCTGCTGCTCTACTGGTATCTGCACGAGGTGAAGCGGCAGCGCGGCGCGGTGGTGCGCAACCTGGCGACGACCCACCTGCTCGACCGGCTGGCCGCCTCGTTCGGGGAGCGGGCCATCGAGACGCCGGTCGGCTTCAAGTGGATCGCCGCGGGCATGGTGGAGCACAACGCGCTGCTCGGCGGCGAATCCAGCGGCGGCTTGACCATCCGCGGCCACATCCTGGGCAAGGACGGCATCTTCGCCTCCGCGCTGATCATCGAGATGCTCGCCCGGACCGGCCAGTCCATCTCGCAGCTCCAGGAGCGCGTCTGGGGCATCACGGGCCGGCTGTACAGCATGGAGGACGGCCTGCCAGCAACGCCCGACATGCGCATCATCGTGCCGCAGCGGGTGCAGGCGCTCGTCGCGCGCGGGGACGCGCCCGCGCCGATCCTGCGCGTGCGCGAGGACGACGGCATCAAGCTCTACTTCGCCAACGACAACTGGGCGCTGCTGCGCTTCTCCGGCACGGAGCCGCTGCTGCGCATCTTCGCGGAGGCCGATACGCCGGAGAAGGCGCGCGCGCTGGTAGATTGGCTGAGATCGGCCGCGCAGGCCGAATAAGGAAACCGCATGGCTCACATCGCACTCTCAAAGAAGGAGCGGCTCCGCCGACAGACGCGCGGCCAGGAGATCGACCGCATACCATCGCTCGCCGGCTGGATCGGCGGCGTGCGCGTGCTGTCCGACCTGGCCGGCATCAGCGCGGACGAATACCTGGCCGACCCGCTGGCCGGCGTGGTCAAGGCCGCGCTCAACCTCGACGCGGACGGCATGATCCAGCCGACCTTCCCGACAAAGCTGGAGCAGATCCGCACCGGCCTGGTGGAGGAAAGCCACTACGCGGGCATCGAGCCGGAGGCGCTGCTCGACCGCGCCGACTCGCTGCCCGACAACGAGCGGGACGTGCTATCGACGTTCGACGCCGCGGCCGAGGAGCGCCGCTACCGCGATTACTTCGAAAAAGCGTTCCGCGACTTCGGCGGCATCGAGCCGGTCCCCAACTTCTGGGAGATCGGCGGCCACTTCCCGCTCTACACCGAGTTCGGCTACACGGCCTTCCTCCTGGCGTGCAAGCTGTACCCCGAGGCCGTGGGCAAGATCTGGTGGGTGAAGAGCGTGCGCTCGCGCGAGCGCGCCAAGATCCTGGTGCGGCTCTACCGGGAGTATGACCTGGTGCCGCTGATGTTCTGCGGCGAGGACCTTGCCAACAACAAGGGGCCGATGGTGTCGCCGGCGTTCCTGCGCCAGCACTATCTGCCCACCGTGCGCATGATCATCGAGCCGCTCGTGGACGCGGGCGTGCGGCTGATCCACCACTGCGACGGCGACGTCCGGCCGCTCGTCGCGGACTATCTCGCGGTCGGGTTCAGCGGGTTCCAGGGGTTTCAATATGAGCTGGGGATCGACCCGTATGCGCTGCGCCGGATGCGCAGCCCGCTGGGCGAGGAGCCGCTCTTCTTCGCGGGGCTGAGCGTCAGCCGCACGCTGCCATTCGGCGCGGCGGCTGACGTGCGAGATGAGGTGGACTACTTCATCGACTTCACGGACGGCGGCAAGGGGCTGTTCCTGATGACGAGCAACGTCACGGGCGTCGAGGTGCCGCCGGACAACCTGCGCGTCGCATACCGCTACATCAAGGAGTGGGACCCAACACAGCCGCGCACGGTGCGCTGGACGCGCTGGCCGTGGGGTGAGACGCATGATTGATACCTCACCCCCTGCACCCCCTCTCCTGGGCAGGCCCAGGAGAGGGGGAGAAGAAGTCAACCCTCTCTAGCTTCCCCGGTGGACGCGACCGGCACGTTCACCGCGCGCACCGTCACGGAGACGCTGGCCGCGATCCAGGCCGTGCCCGTCGCGGTGCGCACCTGCCACCACACGGCGTCGGCGCTGCGCCCGATCACGGGCAGGCTCTCGGCGAGGCGCAACTAGCCGACCACGGGGGAGTTCAGGCCCGACCTGCTGCGCACGTTGATGACGCCCTGCCGCGCAAAAGCTATCGGCCCCTTCAGCCCCTGAAGCTAGTCGGCTGCTTGACCCAGCGGCCGAAGAACGCGATCGAATAGCTGATATCACGATCTTGTAAAGATTCGATGAAGAATGCGCGATCCAACGCAAAACAAACGCCGTCTTTATCGAATCTTTACAGCCCTCTGCTAGATTCGGAGCGGCAGGCGAGCCAGGTCAAAGGCTCTACAGAAGCATGTAAGGAGGTTAGCGAATACGATGTTTAAGAAGATCGCTGCGGTCGTGGGCGTTGTAGCGCTCATCACCGCACTCGGAATCACTGCGGTAGGCACGGCCTTCGCGCAGGACGAGACGCCCTCGGCGAAGACGACGCCCACAACCCCCACCAGGTCGCAACACAACCTGGGCGGTCGCGGGTTTGGCTTCTTCGGCGGCGGCTCCACCGCCCAGTTCGACAAGTTTGCGGAGCTCCTCAACCTGACGCCGACTGGGCTTTTCGAGCAGCTCCACAGCGGCAAGACCCTTGCGGAGATTGCCAAGGCGCAGGGCATCGACCTCGACGCGATTCAGGAGACACTCAAGGCCGAGAGAACCCAGGCTGTCAAGGATAAGATCGCCGAGGCGGTGGCCGCCGGCACGATCACCCAGGAACAGGCCGACTGGATGCTGGAAGGCATCGAGAAGGGTTACACATCCTGCGGACACGGTTCTGGCTTCAGCTTCGGCCCTGGTCGTGGCCACGGACGCGGCCCGATGGGCGGGATGCGGGGCAAGTGGGGCCCCGACAGCAGGCAGAGCGCGCCCTCCACGCAGCCCCCGGGCACATCTTCCTGAATCACCGCCCCCTCGGACGCCAGATGCGGCGCTGATCCTCGCCTGGCGTCTGTGACATGAGCGTGCTCGCCTGATGGATGCGGGGAACGAAGGCGCCTTCGTTCCCCGCTGATGCGCGAAAGGATGGCAGCGCGTCCGCCCTCGGCAACAGATAGCATCGGCCGTGCAGCGGACCGGGTCGGGGGCGCTGCCGCAAGCCGTCCGTCCGGAATGAGACTTTGCACCAGGTCGCGTTGCCGGTTATCATGGTGGCGCTATGAACCGAACCATCCTCGTCGTCGACGACGACAAGAAGATCGTGGACCTGGTCACGCTCTATCTAAAGCGCGACGGCTACACGGTGCTGGCCGCGTCCGACGGCTACGAGGCGCTGGATCTCGCGCGGCGGAAGCTGCCCGACCTCATCGTGTTGGATCTCATGCTGCCCGAGCTCAGCGGCAGCGACGTCTGCCGCCTGTTGCGCGCTGAATCGGATGTGCCGATCATCATGCTGACCGCGCGCGCCGGCGATGAAGACAAGCTGCGCGGGCTGGATCTGGGCGCGGACGACTACATGACCAAACCGTTCAACCCGCGCGAGCTGGTGGCGCGGGTGCGCGCCGTGCTGCGCCGCGCCGCGCCGGGCGAGCCGGCGTCGGAGGACGTCAGCTTCGGCGACCTGGTCGTCAGCTTCGTCCGGCACGAGGTCACGGTGGGCGGACAGCCGGTCAACCTGACGCCGACGGAGTTTCGCCTGCTGGAGGCGCTCATCCGCGAGCCGGGCCGCGCCTTCTCTCGCTCCGAGCTGCTGGATCGCGTGTTCGGCTATGACTACGAGGGCGTCGAACGCACCGTGGACGTCCACATCATGAATCTGCGCCGCAAGATCGAGCGCACGCCGGGCCGCCGCTCCATCGCGACCGTGCCCGGGCTGGGCTATCGCTTTGAGGGTCGCCGTGTGGAATAGCCTGCGCGTGCGCCTGCTGCTCTCCACCATCCTCGTCGTCGTTATTGCGGTCGGGGTGATCGCGCTGGTCGCCGCACAGCGGACCGCGGGCGAGTTTCGCCGCTATGTCGAGCGCCGCCCCCCGATCGATGATCGTCGGCTGGGCTATGTCCTGGCAAGATTCTACGAGCAAAACCATGGCTGGGCAGGCGTCGCCGGCGAGGTCGAGCGCCTCGGCCAGTTCGCCGGCCAGCAGGTCGTGCTGACCGACGTGACGGGCGCGGTCATCGCGGACAGCAGGGGCTCGCTGATGGGCCGCAGGGCCGAAGAACGCTGGGGGCAGCCGCGCGCCGTCATCCAGGAAGATGGCGCGGTCCTGGGCGCCGTCTACATCGACCCGCTGAAGAGGTCGTTCGATCCGGCCGCGGCCTTCATCCAGGCCGTCAACCGGTCGCTGCTGTTCGGCGCGCTGGTTGCGGGGCTGACCGCGGTCATCAGTACCCTGATCCTGTCGGGCCGCATCCTGCGGCCCGCCGAAAACCTGACCGCGGCCGCGGAGCGCATGGCCCACGGCGATCTCAATGTGCGCGTGCCGGTGGAGTCGCAGGACGAGCTAGGGCAACTGGCCGAAGCCTTCAACACGATGGCGAGCAGCCTGGCGCAACAGGAGGAGCTGCGCCGCGCCATGGTCAGCGATGTCGCGCACGAGCTGCGCACGCCGCTGACGAACCTGCGTGGCTATCTGGAGGCCACCCGCGACGGGCTGGTCAACGCCGACTATGCGCTGATCGACAACCTGTACGAGGAGACCATGCTGCTCAGCCGGCTGGTCAACGACCTGCACGAGCTGGCCCAAGCGGACGCGGGACAACTGACGCTGCTGCGCAGTCCCACGCCGCTGGCG
>MWBF01000015.1 GCA_002068935.1 Chloroflexi bacterium ADurb.Bin325 | reverse complement strand
CAGGGTGAGGGGGCCAACCCTCTCCCCTGCCCTGGCGGGGGAGAGGGCAGGGTGAGGGGGCCAACCCTCCCCCGCTGCGCAGGGTGAGGGGGCCTACAGCAGCCCGACGCGGCCGTTGAACTCCTCGATGAGCGCGTCGATGGCGTCCGACTGGCCCTGCACGCGCGTCCAGTAGTCGCGCTGATACCACTGCGCCTGGATCTCGGCGTAGGTCTTGCCCTGCTGCTCGACCCAGGTGTAGTACTTCAGATTGTGCACCCGCTTGCGCGCCGGATAGGAGAGCTCCTCCATCGCATCGGTCGTCGCGCCCATCAGATACCGGTGATAGCTCACCGCCGCATCGTGCAGCGTGTACTCCCCGCGCTCAGCGGCCAGCTCGGCGAGGCGGCTGGTGTACAGCTCCATCGAGTCGGTCAGCACGGTCAGCACGACATCGCCCTCGCCCCACTCGTACCACTTCGCCATCTTGATGGCCGAGAGGATGTTCGCCGCGCCGGAGATGCCGATCAGGTCGAGCCGGGCGATCAGCTCGGGTGCGACGCCCATCTGCGCCAGATATTGCCGGCCGGCCGGCTCGTTGAACAGGCGGATGAGCTGGACGGGCGCCTCGTCGTCGATCGCGATGAGCATGTCAGTGTTCTTGAGGTTGTGGATCCACGGCACGTGCTTGTCGCCGATGCCCTCGATGCGGTGGCTGCCGAACCCGTTGAGCAGCAGCGTCGGGCACTGGAGCGCCTCGCTCGCGGCGAGCTTGCTGTACGGGAACAACTGCTTCAGGTAGTCGCCCGCGGCGATCGTGCCCGCGGAGCCGGTCGTGAACACGGAGCCGACCAGGGCGTCGCGCGGGCCGAGCGCGGCCTGCAACACCTCCTCCATCGCGTGCCCCGTGATGTCGTAGTGCCACAGGTGGTTGCCGAACTCGTCGAACTGGTTGAAGATGACGAGATCCTCGCCCGACCGCCGCAGCTCCCAGCATTTGTCGAAGATCTCCTTGACGTTGCTCTCGCTGCCCGGCGTCGCAATGACCTCGCCCGCGATCTGCGACAGCCACTCGAACCGCTCGCGGCTCATGCCCTCCGGCAGGATGGCGATCGACTCGCAGGCGAGCAGCGCGGAGTCATACGCGCCCCCGCGACAGTAGTTGCCGGTGGAGGGCCAGACCGCCTTCTGCGTCGTCGGGTCGAACTGTCCCGTGACCAATTGCGGGACGAGGCAGCCGAACGCCGCGCCGACCTTGTGCGCGCCGGTGGGGAACCATTTGCCGACGAGGACGAGGATGCGCGCATCCACGCCGGTCAGCGCCTTCGGCAGCTCCAGATAGTTCACCGGGCCGAACCCGCCGCCGTGCGCGGTCGGCTCGTTCTTCCAGGTGATGCGGAAGAGGTTGCGCGGGTTGACATCCCACAGGCCGATGCTGCGCAGCTCCGCCTTGATGCGGTCGGGGATCAGCGCGGGATCCCGCATCTGGCGGAAGGTTGGGATGATGATGTTGCGCTCGCGCGCGCGCTGCACTGCGCGGGCGAGACGTTCCGGCTGGACGGTCAAATCGATCATGTTTCACCTCAGGAGTACGGAAAACAGGCGCACGAACGCTGCCCCAATCACTGCGCCCAGCGTGTTCAGGATGATGTCGTCGATGTCGGTGGCGCGCGACTTCAGGGAAAGCTGCGCGACCTCGATGCTCAGGCTGAAGAGGAACCCCGCCAGCAGCACGCGGCCCCACCAGCGGCCGCCGAAATGTCGGCCGCGCTGCCCGCGCCTCCGCCGCGGGAACGTGGCGGCGGCCAGCGCCATGCCGAACGGCACGAACACCGCGATGTTGCCCAGCACGTCCACGAGCAGAAAGATGGCCGCGGCGTTGCGCTCGTCCGGCAGCTCGCACCCGCCGCGCAGACACGCCAGCGCGGGCAGCTTGCGGCTGAACGGCGTCAGGTTGATGCTGCCCGGCTGCTCGCGCTCCACGAGCGTCAGGCTGAGGATCCACAGGGCGACCAGCAGGGTCGCGGCCCACGCCAGCCCCCGCAGCCATGCCCCGCGCCGCTTCATTCCGGCCCGCCCAGCCCTGCGAGCGCCCGTTCGACCGCGGCCAGGGTCGGCTCCACGACGAGCGGCTCGCCGACCGCACGGCGGGCTGCCGCGACATCCTTCAGCCCGCTGCCGGTGCAGAGCACGACGATGCGCTCGTCCGGCCCGACCAGCCCCTCCGCAACCGCCTGCGCCAGTCCCGCATAGGCCGCGGCCGCGGCCGGCTCCGCAAAGACGCCGGTCGTCTGCGCCAGCGTCGGGATGGCCGCGAGGATCTGCGCATCCGTCACCCTGACGTATGCGCCGCCGGTCTCGCGCACCGCGGCCAGCGCCTTGATGCGGTCGCGCGGCAGCCCGGCGGAGATGCTGTCCGCGAGCGTGTGCGCGACGATGGGCTGCATCTCCAGCGCGGCGACGCCGTTGCGCCACGCATCGTACAGCGCGGCGGAGCCAGCCGCCTGGACGCCCATCAGCCTGGGCATCCGGTCGATCCAGCCGAGCGCCAGCAGATCCTTCAGCCCCTTGTGGATGCCGCCGATGATGCACCCGTCGCCCACGGGCACGAAGATGCGGTCGGGCGCGTCCCAGCCGAGCTGCTCGCAGATCTCGAAGCTGGCGGTCTTCTTGCCCTCGCTCATGTAGGGGTTGTAGCCCGTGTTGCGGTTGTACCAGCCGAAGGCGCGGGCCGCCTCCAGGCACAGCTCGAAGGCGTCGTCGTAGGTCCCGCGCACGAGCAACACCGTGCTGCCGTAGACGAGCAACTGGGCGATCTTGGCGGCCGGCGCGCTCTCCGGCACGAAGATGACGTTACGCTGGCCCACGCTGGCGCACAGGCCGGCCAGGGCCGCGGCCGCATTGCCGGTGCTGGCCGTGGTGATGACCGCCGCGCCGCGCTCGCGTCCCTTGACGACCGCGATGGCGCTGGCCCGATCCTTGAACGACGCGGTCGGCTGTCGGCCGTCGTCCTTGACCCAGACGTTTTGCAGCCCCAGCCCCGCGGCCAGCCGGGCGGCCCGGTACAGCGGCGCGCCGCCCACGGCAAGCGGCGGGACGGGGCTATCCGGCCGGACGGGCAGCAGGGGCCGATAGCGCCAGATGGTCGGATCCGGGTCGCGCGCCAGCCGGTCGGGGCTGAGCCGCCGCGCAATCAGCTCATAGTCGTACTGGACATCCAGGATGCCCTCGTTGCCGTGCTCCGGACAGACATAATCCACCGCGTCCGGCGCATACGTCCGCCCGCAGACGAGACAGCGGAGCGACTTTACGTGGTCCAAGGCTGACTCCTGGGCTGCTGCAGAATGAGTGACGAGTAATGAGTGACGAGTAATGAGTAACGAGGAACGAGTAACGAGTGATTTTACTGGTTACTGATTACTCGTTACTCGTTTCTCATTACTCATTCCTCAGTCCGGCACAACATGAGTCCCCGTCTCCCCGCGCAGCGCGCGGCCGATGTTCTCCGGGTTGGTGATGATGGCGTGCTGGCCGCCCGCCTCCAGATACCAGATGACGGCCTGGATCTTCGGCCCCATCGAGCCCTTGGCGAAGTGCACGCCCTCGGCCAGGTAGCGTTTCGCCTCGCTCAGCGTCAGCCGATCCAGCCAGCGCTGCTCCGGCCGGCCGAAGCTCAGCGCGACCTTCTCGACCGCGGTGGAGATCAGGAACAGGTCGGCCCGGATGGCGCGCGCGAGCAGGCTCGAGGCGAAGTCCTTGTCGATGACCGCCGCGATGCCGATGTAGTCGCCGTTGCCCTTGTCGATGACCGGGATCCCGCCGCCGCCCACCGTGACCACGATGACGCCGGCGTCGATGAGCGCCTTGACCGTGTCCAGCTCGACGATCTCCTGCGGCAGCGGGGAGGGCACCACGCGCCGCCAGCCGCGGCCTGCGTCCTCGACCACGCTCCAGCCCATCTCGTCCCGCCGGCGCAGCGCCTCGGCCCCGTCCATGAACCCGCCGATGGGCTTGGTCGGGCTTTGGAAGGCCGGGTCGAGGCGATCCACCAGCACCTGCGTGATGATCGTCGCGACGTTCTTCTTGACGCCGCGCTGGAACAGGACGTTCTGGAGGTTCTGCTGGAGCATGTAGCCGATGGCGCCCTGGCTGTCCGCGCCGCACACGTCGAGCGGGATCTCGTGGATGCCCTCGACCCTGGCCGCGATCTCCGAGCGGCGCAGGATGAAGCCGACCTGCGGCCCGTTGCCGTGGCCGATGGCGACCTCCCAGCCCGCCTCGATCATATCGGCGATGTGTCGGGTGGTCTCCCGCGCGGCCTCGTACTGATCTTCGATGCTGACATGCCGGGCGTCCTTGATCAGCGAATTGCCGCCGATGGCAACGACCGCGACTTTACGGGGGGTGGGCATATGCCGCCTCTCCTTGTCACGACATGGTCAGCGCCATGACCGCCTTCTGGACGTGCAGCCGATTTTCGGCCTCGTCGTAGACGACCGAGCGCGGGCCGTCGATCACCTCGTCGGTCACCTCGAGGCCGCGGTCTGCGGGCAGGCAGTGCATGTAGATCGAGTCCTCCGCGGTCAGCTCCATGCGCCGCTGGTCGGTGATCCAACTGCGATACTTGTCGATGAGCGCCTTGCCCTCTTCCTTGCCGGTCGTGGTCAGCAGCGGCCCCCACGACTTCGGGTAGACGACGTCCGCATCGCGGAACGCCTCGTCCATGTCGTGCACCACATCGAAGCCGACGCGATGCTTGCGGGCGTTGTCGCGTGCCTGCTCCACGATCTCCGGCATCAGCTTGAACTCCGGCGGGTGGGCCAGCACCACGTCGCAGCCGAACCGCGTCAACTGGAGGATCAGCGACTGCGGGACCGAGATGGGCTTGCTGTACGAGGCCGCATAGGCCCACGAGACGACGACCTTCTTGCGGCGCAGGTCGCGGCCCTTCTTTTCGATGATGGTGAGCAGGTCGGCCAGGCACTGGAAGGGGTGATAGACGTCGCACTGCATGTTGAGCACCGGCACGCGGCTGGCCCGCGCGACCTCGTTGATGTAGCGGTTGCCGAACTGCCAGTCGCACTGGCGGATGGCGATGCCGTCGAAGTAGCGCCCGAAGATCTCGCCGATCTCCTTGGCGGTGTCGCCGTGGGAGATCTGCGTCGTCTCCGAGTCGATGAACGCGGCGTGCCCGCCGAGCTGCGCCATGCCCGCCTCGAACGAGCCGCGGGTGCGCGTGCTGGTGAAGAAGAAGAGCATTGCCAGCGCCTTGTCGCGCAGATAGGCGTGCGGCGCGCCCATCGCGCGCGCCCGCTTGAGCTCCATCGCGACATCCAGGACGGTCTCGACCTCGTCCTTGCTGAAGTCCAGGTCGCCGATGAAATCACGGCCACGAAGATGAGTTTGCATAGACAACTCCTTGCAGGATGCTGACGGAAAACGAAAGAAGGAAGATGAAAGATGGAAGAAGGAAGATGAAGCTTATGTGTCTATCCAAAAATTGCTCTGGCCGGTCTCTGACCGTGCCCCTGGCTCGGTCGGAGACCGGCCCCAGCAGGTTTTCGGATAGGTTCTTACATCGAGGATTGCCGTCTTTCCTTCTTCCTTCTTCCTTCTTGCTTAGCCGGGCGGTATCAGCGCGGGAAGGAGCGCGTAGAACTCCGCCGCCTTGACGACATCGGCCAGCGGCACGCAGTCGTGGACGGTGTGCGCGGTCTCCTCGTCGCCCGGCCCAAAGCCGATGGACGGGATGCCCGCCTTGCCCACCCAGTAGATGCCGTTGGTGGAGAAGTTCCACTTGCCGCTCGGCGCATCGGGCAGGCCGGCCAGCCGCCGTGCGGCCTGTCCCGCCAGCACCAGCGGGTGCGCCTCGTCCAGCGCCCACGCCGGGAAGTATTTGTCCACCGGGAAGACGAAGCCGGTGTAGGACGGCTCGTCGTAGAACAGCTCCTCCACCGTGATGCTGTCGCGCTGATCCTCGGGGATAAGCGCGGCGACCTGCGCGATGACCTGCTCCTTGGTCTCGCCGAAGGTCATGCGCCGGTCGATGTAGATGACGGCCTCGTCCGGCACCGCGTTGATCGAGGGCGTCTGCACGTGCATATCGCTGACCGTGATCTTGCCGTGGCCGAGGAAGGGGTGGTCGCCCAACTGCGGCTCCAGGTCGCGGATGCCCGCGATGATGGGGAGCAGCTTGTAGATGGCGTTATCGCCCAGGTGGTTCGACGCGGCGTGGGCCGAGCGGCCCTTTGCGACGACGCGCATCTCCAGCCGGCCCTTGTGCCCGCGGTAGACGTTCATCTTCGTCGGCTCGCCGATCACCACGAAATCGGGGCGCACGCCGGGATCCACCTCCACGAAGGCGTTGGGCGCGATGCCGTCGCACCACTCCTCCATGTTGCCGAAATAGTAGGCGGTGTACCCCTCCAGCAGGCCCAGGTCGCGGGCGATCGCCAGGCCATACACCATGCCGGGCGTGCTGCCCTTCTCATCGCAGGCCCCGCGTGCATAGAGACAGCCGGCCTCGATCTTGCCCCGGAAGGGGTCCCATCCCCACTGGGCCGGGTCGCCGACGCCCACGGTGTCGATGTGCGAGTCGAAGACGATGACCCGGGGCCCGTCGCCGATGCGCCCGATGGTGTTGCCCATCCGGTCGAAGCGCACCTCGTCATAGCCGAGCCCGCGCATCTCGGCCTGGATGCGCTCGCCGACCGGCCCGATCTGGGATTCCACGGACGGGATGGCGCAGATATCGCGCAGGAAGCCGATGATGGCGTCCTGCTGCGCGGCCACCCGCCCGGCGACCCGCGCCGCGGCGCGGGCTGCTCGTGTTTCTACCATGTTTGTCCCTCCATCTGCATCAACCGATCCGGCGGACGACGTGAAAGCGAAAGAAGCCGGGCACGAAGTAGCTCGTCGAATAGTCCACGACCCGCCCGTCGGCCGCGAAGAGCTGCGCCTCCAGCTTGAGCAGCGGCTCGCCGGCCTTGACGTGCAGCTCCCTGGCGACCGCGGCCTCGGCCGCGCAGGCCGACAGCTCGGTGCGCGAGTGCGACAGCGCGGGCCAGCCGCGCGCCAGCAGGCGATCCAGCACGGAGCCCTGGAAGCCCGCAGCCAGCTCGTCGCCGCGCAGATACTCCTGCGGCAGGACATCTGTCAGGAAGGCGATGCGCCGGCCGTCGGCCAGCATGACCCGTGTGACATCGGTGACGGCCGCGCCCTCGGCCAGGCCCAGGCGCGCGGCGATCTGCGCGGGCGCGGGGAACTCGCGATAGACGAGCGCGCCCATCTGGGCGTGCAGCCCGGCGCGCTCGGCCATCCGGTCGATGCTCTCCAGCAGCTCCAGGCCGGCGTCGATGCGCGGGCGCGGCGCGGCCACGAACGTGCCGACGCCGTGCCGCCGGACGATCGCGCCCTCGTCCTCCAACATGCGCAGCGCCTCGCGCAGCGTGGGCCGCGAGATGCCGAGCTGCTGGGCCAGCGCCGGCTCGGACGGCAGCCGGTCGCCCAGCGCGTAAGCGCCGTCCTCGATCAGACGGCGCAGCGCCTGGCGGGCCTGCGCGTACAGCGGGCGGCCGTCGGCGCGGAGGCGAACCTGGGATGCGGCTGACATGCGATTTTTGACCGGGATGTAAGATGTCTGACAACCGGCATTATACAACAAGGCGGCGCAGACGCAAGTCGGTACGGGGCCTGGCTGTCATAAGCCCCCGAAGCCTGCTGGCATGAGGCTTCGGGGGCTTATGGTCATGGGGGGGATAGCGTGAACGCTCGACCGTCAGCTACGGAAGGAACGTCTGGGACCAGCTTCGCAGGACCTTCATGTAGTTGGCGCGCTCGAAGGCCGCCGGCTCCGGGCAGGAGCGCTGGCTCAGCGCGCCCTTCATCTGGCTCACCGATTCGTACTCGTGCATCTCCATCCAGTGCTGGAGGCCGCTCAGCAGCTCCGGGATCTTCTCCACGCCCTGCGCCAGCAGCACCGATGCGACGTTTGCGACGTCCGCGCCGGCCATGATGGCCTTGACGATATCCTCCGCCGTGTGGACGCCGGTGGTCAGCGCCAGCGATGCCTTGATGTGGCCGTACAGGATGGCGATCCAGCGCAGCGGCAGACGCAGCTCGGTGGACTGGCTCAGGATGAGATTGGGCGCGACGGTGAGCTCCTCGATGTCCAGATCCGGCTGATAGAAGCGGTTGAACAGCACGAGAGCGTCCGCGCCGGCCCGATCCAGCCGGTAGGCCATGTTGGGCAGCGAGCTGAAGAAGGGGCTGAGCTTCATCGCCACCGGCACCTTGACGGTCGCCTTGACAGCCTTGAGGACCTCCAGATAGATGTTCTCGATGGCCGCGGCGTCCTGGTCCAGCCGCGTCGGGATGAGGTAGACGTTACACTCGATGGCGTCCGCGCCGGCCTGCTCCATCATGCGCGCATACCCGATCCAGCCGCCGGGCGTGACGCCGTTCAGGCTGGCGATGATCGGGATGTCCACCGCGGCCTTGGCCTGGCGGATGAGATCCAGGTACTCCTCCGGCCCGCGGTTATACTCGATCGTCTGCGGGAAGTAGGTCAGGGCCTCGGCGTAGCTGTACGAGCCTTGCTCCAGGAAGTGATGCTGCGCCAGGGCCTCCATGTCGATCTGTTCTTCGAACAGCGAGTACATCGTCACCGCGGCCGCGCCGTTTTCGGCCAGGCGGACGATGTCGCTGACCGACTTCGAGAGCGGCGACGCCGAGGGCACGATCGGATTCTTCAGGGTCAGACCCATGTAGGTTGTGGTCAGGTCAACCATGGATATCTCCTATCAGGGCGCAGGACGATGGCGGCCCGCTGCGGGTGCGCCATCGTCCTGTGCTGTCAAATCATTTCTCAGGCGTCGACGGGATGGTGGCCAACTGCTCGTACTGCCTCCAGCGCTTCTCCACATCCGCTTGCGCCAGCCCCAGCAACATCTCGGCGCGCTCCTCGTCGGAGCGGACCAGGGCGCTGTAGCGCGTCTCGTTGTAGATGTAGTCCCTGAGCGGGATCTTCGGCGCCTTCGAGTCGAGCGTCAAGGGGTTCCGACCCTGTTCCGCCAGCAGCGGGTTGAAGCGGTAGAGCGGCCAGGCGCCGCTGTCCACCGCCAGCTTCTGCTGGTCGAGGCCCTTCGTCATGTTGATGCCGTGCGCGATGCAGTGGCTGTACGCGATGATCAGGCTGGGGCCGGGGTAGGCCTCGGCCTCCAGGAACGCGCGCACGGTCTGGGCATCGCTCGCACCCATGGCGACCTGCGCCACGTAGATCGAGCCGTAGCTCATCGCGATGGCGCCCAGATCCTTCTTGGGCAGCGGCTTGCCCGCGGCCGCAAAGCGGGCCACGGCCGCGCGCGGGGTCGCCTTGGAGGACTGGCCGCCGGTGTTGGAGTACACCTGCGTGTCCAGCACCAGGACGTTGACCTTGCGGCCTGAGGCGAGGACGTGATCCAGCCCGCCGTATCCGATGTCGTAGGCCCAGCCGTCGCCGCCGATGATCCAGACCGACCGCTTGATGAGCGAGTCGACCACGGTGGTGAGCTGTCGCGCCCAGGGCTCGCCCACGTTCGCCAGGCGCTCCTTCACCGCGGCCACGCGGGCGCGCTGTTCCATGATGCCGCGCTCGGTGGCCTGCTCCGCGTTCAGCAGCGCATCCGCCAGCTCGTCGCCCAGCACGTCGCGGTGGCCCTGCACCAGCTCGGCGGCGAATTCGCTCTGCTTGTCGAGGGTCAGCCGGAAGCCCAGGCCGAACTCAGCGTTGTCCTCGAACAGGCTGTTGGACCAGGCCGGCCCGCGGCCTTCCTTGTTGACGCTCCACGGGGTCGTCGGCAGGTTCGCGCCGTAGATCGAGGAGCAGCCCGTCGCGTTGGCGATGATGGCCCGGTCGCCGAACAACTGGCTGACCAGCTTGACGTAAGGCGTCTCGCCGCAGCCGGAGCACGCGCCCGAAAACTCGAAGAGCGGCTGGAGCATCTGCGAGTTCTTGACGTTGTTGGGCTGGATCAGCGTGCGATCCAGCTCGGGCAGGGCGATGAAGTACGCGAAGTTGTCGCGCTCCGCAAAGCGGAGGGGCGGCTGCGGGGCCATGTTGAGCGCCTTGAAGCGCGGCTCGCTCTTGTTCTTGGCCGGGCAGGCCTCGACGCACAGCGCGCAGCCCGTGCAGTCCTCCGGCGCGACCTGGACGGTGTACTTCATGCCCGGCAGCTCGCGGCCCTTGTAGTCCATCGCCTTGAAGGTCGCCGGTGCATCCGTCAGCGCCTCGGCCGGGTAGACCTTCGTGCGGATCGCCGCATGCGGGCAGACGAACGCGCACTTACCGCACTGGATGCAGATGCTCTCATCCCAGACCGGGATCTCCAGCGCGATGTTGCGCTTCTCCCACTGCGTCGTGGCCGACGGCCAGGTGCCGTCCGCCGGCAGCATGGAGGCGGGCAACAGCTCGCCCAGGCCGGCCATGATCGGCGCGGTCACGTCCTGGACGAACTCCGGCGCGCTCGCATCGACGGTGGGCGGCCGCTCGATCTGGCTCGTGACCTGGCGCGGGTAATGCACCTCGTACAGGTGAGACAGCGTATGATCCACGGCCGCAAAGTTCTGCTGCACGACGGCCTCGCCGCGGCGGCCATAGGTCTTGCGGATCGATTCCTTGATCTTGTCGATGGCCTCGTCGCGGGGCAGGACGCCGGAGATGGCGAAGAAGGCGGTCTGCATGATGGTGTTGATGCGCACCCCCATGCCGGTGTCCCTGGCGACCTTGTACGCGTCGATGACGAAGAAGCGCAGATCCTTGTCGATGATCTGCTGCTGCATCGAGCGCGGGAGCTGATCCCACACCTCGTCCGGCCCGTAGGGGCTGTTGAGAAGGAAGACGGCGTTCTTCTCCGCGATAGGCAGCACGTTGTAGCGCTCCACGAAGACCCACTGATGGATGGCGATGAAGTTGGCCGACTGGATCAGATAGGGCGCGTGGATCGCCTCCGGGCCGAAGCGCAGGTGCGACGTGGTGGTCGAGCCGGACTTCTTGGAGTCGTAGACGAAGAAGCCCTGGGCGCTGTTGGGCGTCTCGGTGCCGATGATGCGGATCGAGTTGTGGTTGGCGCCCACGGTGCCGTCTGCGCCCAGGCCGTAGAAGAGGGCGCGCACCATGTTGGCCGGCTCGATGTTGAAGCTCGGATCGACATCCAGGCTCGTATGGGTGACATCGTCCACGATGCCCACGGTGAAGTGGTTCTTGGGCTTCGCCTGGGCCATGTTGTCGAACACGGCCTTGCACATCGCCGGCGTGAACTCCTTGCCCGCGAGGCCGTAGCGGCCGCCGATGACGCGGAACGCGGCGCCGGTCTCGACGACGGCGGTGGCGACATCCTGGTAGAGCGGCTCGCCGGCCGCGCCGGGTTCCTTCGTCCGGTCGAGGGTCGCCACGATCTTGACGGTCGACGGCAGCGCGTCGATGAAGTGCTGGACGCTGAAGGGCCGGTACAGCCGTACCTTGAGCACGCCGACCTTTTCTCCCTGCGCCAGCAGGTGATCGACGGTGGCCTGCGCCACCTCCGCCGCGGAGCCCATCACCACGATGACGCGCTCGGCGTCCGGCGCGCCGTAGTAGTCGAACAGGTGATACTGCCGGCCCACGAGTTGCGCAAATTTATCCATCTGCGCCTGGACGATGCCGGGCGTCGCCAGATAGTACGGGTTGCTGGCCTCGCGCGTCTGGAAGAAGACGTCGGGGTTCTGCGCGGTGCCGCGGACGACCGGCTTCTCCGGGGTGAGGCCGCGGGCGCGGTGGGCCATGACCAGATTGTCGTCGATCATCGCCCGGATATCCTCGTCGGCCAGCTCCTCGATCTTGTTCAGCTCGTGGCTGGTGCGGAAGCCATCGAAGAAGTGGATGAACGGCACGCGCGCCTCGAGGGTGGCCGCCTGCGCGATCAGCGCCAGATCCATCACCTCCTGGACGCTGTTGGAGCAGAGCATTCCCCAGCCGGTCGAGCGGCAGGCCATCACATCGCTGTGATCGCCGTAGATGGAGAGGGCGTGGGTGGCGACGGTGCGGGCCGAGACATGGAAGACCGTCGAGGTCAGCTCGCCGGCGATCTTGAACATGTTCGGGATCATCAGCAGAAGGCCCTGCGAGGCGGTGAACGTGGTCGTCAGCGAGCCGGTCTGGAGCGCGCCGTGGACTGCGCCGGCCGCGCCGCCCTCCGACTGCATCTCCACGACCAGCGGCACCGTGCCCCAGATGTTCTTCCGGCCCTGGGCGCTCCAGGCGTCAGCCCATTCGCCCATGTTGCTGGAGGGCGTGATAGGGTAGATCGCGATGACCTCGTTGGTCTTATGCGCGATATGAGCGGCTGCTTCGTTGCCGTCAATCGTCACGATACGGCGTTCAGGCATTTTTTGTCCTCCGAACGTGAAAAAGGTGGTTCGGTTATCTGTGGTGCGATACATCCCATCCGGGCGAAATCGCACGAAGAGAGGCTTCCCGCTCGACACAAGAGGCTGGTTCGCCGCGGGCCGCGGCGGGCGGGAGTGTGCCCCGGTTGCGCGGAAAACCGGACCCGACCGGGCCGGATCCGGTGCTGGCTGATATGGGACATGTCAAGTTGAGGATAACATAGCACTAAAAAGCACATGAGGGTATGATGGAAGTCATAGTGCGGCAAGTCATGGACATGGCGTCGAAGCGAAAATGGGAACCGGCATTGGTTGCTATGCGTTTGGGCGCGACTGCTGACCGGTTGACGCATCCTTATCTCTATGATATACTCCTTACATCTAGAGGATCGTAAGGAGATAGATATGGATACAGGCACTTTGACGTCAAAAGGACAGATCACCATTCCGGCAGCCGTGCGCGCCGCACTGGATCTCAGCACCGGCGACAGGCTTGTCTTTGTGGTTGAGGGCGAGCGGATGATCGTAACCCCGGTGCGTCGGCGGCGATTATCCGAACTGCGCGGTGCATTCCCTGCCACCCGGCCTTTTCCTGGCGTCGAAGAAGTGAGAGAAGAGGTCGGTCAGCAGCTCGGTGCAGCCCTTGAACGGAGCCGCGACGAATGACAGTTGCCTACGTAGATGCCAACGTCATTCTCCGCTTTCTGGTGGGAGACCCGCCGGACATGGCTGAACGAGCCGCCGTGCTGATGCAAGCGGTTGACCGGGGTGAGGTGACGCTGCGCGTCGATGAGATCATCGTGGCCGAAGTGGTCTGGGTGTTGAGCTCCTTCTACAAATACAAGGCGCAGGAAATCGCGCCGAGATTGCTGGAGTTCCTGTCGCAGGATGGCGTTGAAGTAGAGAACAGCATCCTATCGGCATTGGCGCTCTATGGCAGTAAAGGGATCGACTTCGTAGACGCGTTGCTCGCCACGCATATGCAGCACGCTGGGGTGCGGTACGTGTTCAGTTTCGACAGGCACTTCGACCGCATAACGGGTCTCGAACGACTGGAGCCTGGCGCAGCCGGCCAGAGCAGTCTTCGAATAGATTCTTAGCTAAGGGCGATACACAAGCTGCGTTGTCCTGCTTGGGCCAACGTACCCCTTAACTCTTTCGCTCTCCCCTGACATACGGCAGGCCGAGCGCGGCGGGCGCGCCCACCCGCTTGCGCACCGACTCCAGCCAGGTGATCAGCACGAGGACGAGGATGGTGAACGCATAGGGCAGCATCCCCAGGAACGCGGCCGGGATGGTCGTGCCCGCGGCCTGCATGCGGAACTGGATGGCGTTGATGCCGCCGAACACCAGCGCGCCGAGCACCGCGCGGCCCGGATCCCAGGTCGCAAAGATGACCAGCGCGACCGCGATCCACCCGCGGCCGCCGGTCAGGTTCTCGCTCCAGCCGGGCGTGTAGCTCAGGCTCAGGTGCGCGCCGCCCAGCCCCACCAGCATCCCGCCGATGATCGTGTAGAGATAGCGCGTGCGGTAGACGTCGATCCCCTCGGCGTCCGCGGTCTCCGGGCTTTCGCCCACCGCGCGCAGATGCAGGCCGGGCCGCGTGCGGTAGAGGTAGAGCGCGGCCAGCGGCACGAAGATGAACATCACGTAGACGAGCAGATCCTGTTGGAACAGCGCACGGCCCACCACCGGCAGGTCGCTCAGCCCCGGGATGGGCAGGCGCTCGAAGCGGGGGCCGACCAGGCCGACGAGCGGCTTGCCGGCCGGGCCCAGCCGCTGCCCCAGGAAGCTGGACAGCCCCGTGCCGAAGATGGTGAGCGTGAGGCCGGACACGGTCTGGTCCGCGCGCAGCGAGACGGTCAGCACCGCGTGGATGAGGGCCATCAGCCCGCCGACGGCCATCGCCACGAGCACGCCCCACCAGAGGCTCCCCGTATGATAGGCGGCGGCAAAGCCCGACACCGCGCCCATCAGCATCGTGCCCTCCAGCCCCAGGTTGAGCACGCCCGACCGCTCGGTGTAGATTTCGCCGATGGTCGCAAAGACGAGCGAGGTCCCCGCGCGGATGGTGACGGCCAGGATGGAGGTGATCAGCGCCAGCGTCATGACGGGGCTCCTTCGGCGTCGGTGGGCCGGGGCGCAGGGGCGGGCCGGGCCAGGCGGATGCGATACTGCGTCAGGATCTCGCCGCCGAGCACGAGGAAGAGGATGATGCCCTGGAGCACGAGCGCCATCGACGCGGGCAGCCCCATCGTGATCTGGATCTGGTCGCCGCCGACGAGCAGCCCCGCCAGCAGGAACGCGACGACCAACACGGCCCAGGGGTTGAGCTTGGCCAGCCACGCGACGATGATCGCGGTGTAGCCGTAGCCCACCGTCACGCCCTTCTGCAGGCGGTGCGAGACGCCGGCGACCTCGGCCATGCCCACCAGCCCGGCCAGCCCCGCGGACAGCAACATCACCAGGATGATGTTGCGCGCGGTGCTGATGCCGGCATAGCGGGCCGCGACCGGGTTCTCGCCGATGACGCGAATCTCATAGCCCCACTTGGTGCGCGAGAGGACGAGCCAGATGAACGCCGCGGCGACGATGGCGATGAGCAGCCCCAGGTGGACGCGCGTATTGGCCAGGCGCGGCAGCCAGGCGACCGCGGGGAACTCGGCCGTGCCGGGGAAGCCGTAGCCCTGCGGATCCTTCCAGGGGCCGTAAAACAGATACTCGATCCAGAGGATGGCGATGTAGTTCATCATCAGGGTCGTGATGATCTCGTTCACGCCCACCCAGGCCTTGAGCAGCGCGGGGATGATGCCCCAGGCCGCGCCCGCGACGAATCCGGCCACGATCACCAGGGGCAGCGCCAGCCCCGGCGGGATGTGCGGCACGATGAACAGCGCCGTGCCCGCCGCGGCGAACGCGCCCATCGCGAGCTGCCCCTCCGCGCCGATGTTCCAGAACAACATACGAAACGCGATGGAGACGCCCAGGCCGGCCAGCATCAGCGGGATGGCCTTGACGAACGTCTCGGAGATCGCATAGCGCGACCCGAATGCGCCGACGAGCATGGCCCGGTAGGTCTCGAACGGGTTGGCCCCGGCCAGCGTCAGCAGGATGCCGCCGAACACCGACGCCAGGATCAGCGAGAGGAGCGGGATGGCGAACGCGGCCGCGCGCGAACGTTCGAGCCGCCTTTCCAAACGTATCCGCGATACGTCGCGTAGGGTCATACGTCCTTCCCTGCCATCATCAGCCCGATGTGGCCGATGTCGGCCTGCTCGGCCGCGACCGTGCCCATCAGCCGGCCATCGTACATCACCGCGACCCTGTCGCTGATCGCGAGCAGTTCGTCCAGATCTTCGGAGATCAGCAGGATGGCCGCGCCCGCGTTGCGCTGGTCGATCAACAGCTTGCGCACCGACTCCGTCGCGCCGACGTCCAGCCCGCGCGTCGGGTGGACCGCCACCAGCAGCGGCGCGCGCTTGCCGGCGCCGTTGCCGTGCCCCGCGCCCGCGGTGATCTCGCGCGCCAGGATGACGCGCTGGAGGTTGCCGCCGGAGAGCAGGCGCACGGGCGTGTTGGCGCTCGGCGCGCTGATCCCGAACCGCTGGATCAGGTCGCGCACATAGGCGCTGATGGCCGGCCGGCTGAGGAAGGCCCCGCGGGCCAGGGGGACCTGCCGGTACTCCTTCAGGATCGTGTTGTCGGCGATCGACAGGTTGCCGACCAGCCCCATGCCGAGCCGATCCTCCGGCACATGGCTGACGCCGTTCTCGATCATGCGCCGCGGGGAGCAGTTGGTGACCGAGATGCCGTGCAGCCGGAGGCTGCCGCTGCGCGCCTTGCGCAGCCCGGTCACGACCTCCGCCAGCTCGCGCTGGCCGTTGCCCGCGACGCCCGCGATGCCCAGGATCTCGCTGGCGCGAATCTCCAGCGACAGGTCGCGCAGCGCGGGCAGCCCCTTGTCGTTCAGCGCGTTGAGGCCCCTGGCCTCCAGCACCACGTCGCCCGACGGGCAACACGCTTTGTCCGTCGTGAACAGCACCTCGCGGCCGACCATCATGCGCGCCAGCTCCGCATCGTTGGTCTCGTCCGGCGCGAGCGTGCCGATCACGCGGCCGCCGCGCAGGACGGTGACGCGGTGCGCCGCGTTGAAGACCTCGCTCAGCTTGTGCGTGATGAAGATGATGGCCTTGCCCTCCGCGGCCAGGTGGCGGACGGTCTCGTAGAGCTGCTCGGCCTCCTGCGGGGTCAGGACCGCGGTCGGCTCGTCGAGGATGAGGATGTCCGCGCCGTGGTAGAGCGCCTTCAGGATCTCGACGCGCTGCTGCTCGCCGACGGAGAGCTGCCAGATCTGCGCGTTCGGGTCGACGGCCAGGCCGTAATGTTCGGCCATCGCGGCGATCTTTTGCGCCACGCCGGCCATGTTGAGCCAGAAACGCGGCTCGTTCAGGCCGAGGATGATGTTTTCCGCGACGGTCTGCGACTCGACGAGCATGAAGTGCTGGTGCACCATGCCGATGCCGTGGCTGATGGCGTCGCGCGGGGAGCGGAACGTCACGGGCTGGCCGTGAATGAAGATCTGGCCGGCGTCGGCCCGGTACAGTCCCGCCAGGATGTTCATCAGGGTGCTCTTGCCCGCGCCATTTTCGCCGAGCAAGGCATGGATTTCACCGGCCGCCACACGCAGGTCGATCTGGTCGTTTGCCAGCACGCCGGGGAAGCGTTTGACGATGCCGCGCATTTCGACGGCGGGTGCGTTCTCGCCCACGGGAGGCTCCTGTTGGGATGGGTCAGCCACAGAGATCACAGAGAAAACAGAGAGCAGTTTTCTGCCACAGAGATCACAGAGAAAACAGAGAATGGTTCTCCTCCTCTGTGACCTCTGCGACCTCTGTGGCTACCCCCGTCGTCCGGTTACTGGGCGGGCAGGCTGCCCTTGACGCCTTCGACCAGCCAGTTGAAGGCCAGCTTCTCCTCGTCGGTCATCGTGACGCCCGCGGGCACGCGCTCCGCGCCCGTGTTGTCCTTGATCGGCCCGACAAAGACGTCGAAATCGCCGGAGGTGATGCGCGCCTTCTCCTGCTCGACCAGCGCCCGCACATCTTCGGGCACCATCGCGCCGTACGGCGCCAGCGACAGCAGCCCCTCCTTCAGCCCCCACCAGACCGGGGTCGGCTTCCAGGTGCCGTCCGCGATTGCCTTCATCACCGGGATGTAGTACACGCTCCAGTCCCAGACGGGCGCGGTCAGCACGGCGTTGGGGGCCACGTCCGCGGAGACGGCGTTGTAGCCGATCGCATAGGCGCCCTCCTGCTCGGCCAGCTTGTCCGGCTCCACCGAGTCCGACTCGCGCGCAACCACGTCAGCGCCCGCATCGAGCAGGGCCTGGGCCGCATCGCGCTCCTTCTGCACATCGAACCACGCGTTGATCCAGATGGGCGTGACGGTCGCGTCGGGGTTGACCGAGCGCGCGCCCAGCGCGAACGCGTTCAGGTTGCGGACGACCTCGGGGATCGGGTACGGCGCGACATAGCCGAGCCCGTTCGTCTTGGTCATCTTGCCCGCGACGATGCCGGCCAGATACCAGCCCTGGTAGCCGCGGCCGTCGTAGATGCCCACATTGGCCGCGGTCTCATAGCCCGTCGCATGGAGGAAGGTGACCTCCGGGTGCTCCTTGGCGACGTTCAGCACCGAGTCCATGTAGCCGAAGGAGGTCGCGACGATGACGTTGTAGCCCTTCTGGACATAGTCGCGGATGATGCGCTCGGCGTCCGGCCCCTCGGGCACCGCCTCGCTGATGGCGGTCTCGATGCCCAGCTCCTTGGCCATCTTCAGGCGGCCCTGGTCGTGGGCATAGCTCCAGCCCAGGTCGCCGACCGGGCCGACATAGATGAAGGCGGCCTTGATCTTCTTGGCCTCGGCCGGCGCGGCCGCTGCGCCCGCGGGCGCCGGCTCGCCTTCCAGCGCCTTGCCCTCGCTGGGCGCTTCGCCCTTGACGCCCTCGATGAAGTAGTCCATGCTGAGCTTCTCTTCGAGGTTCAGGCACCGGCCTTCGCCCAACAGCTCCACGCCGGCGGCCGACTTGAGCGGGCCGCAGAAGACCGCAAACGTGCCGTCCTCCAGCGCAGCCTTGCGCTCCTCGACCAGCGCCTTGACATCGTCGGGAACCCGCGGGCTGAGCGGCGCAAGGTCGAAGATGTCCGGCTCATCCTTGAAGGTCCCGTAGAACGATTCGGTCTTGTAGGCGCCGTCCATGACGGCCTTGGTGATCTCGACGTACTTCGGGCCCCAGTTCCAGATCGGGCTGGTCAGGACGGTGTCGCCCACGAACTGCGCCATGTCCGAGTCGTAGCCGATCGACAGCGCGCCGCGCTCCTGGGCCGCCTTCTGCGGCTCGGTCGTGTCCTGGTGCTGCGCGATGATGTCGGCGTCCTGGTCGAGCAGCGCGTCCGCGGCCTCCTTCTCCTTGACCGGGTCGAACCAGCTCTGCGTCCAGACGACGCGCACCTCGGCATCCGGGTTGGCCTCGCGCACACCCTGGGTGAAGCCGTTGATGCCGCGCATGACCTCCGGGATGGGGAAGGCCGCCACGTAGCCGATGATGTTCGTCTTGGTCATCTTGCCGGCGACGAGGCCGCTCAGATAGCGCGCCTCCTCGATGCCGCCGAAGACCGTGGAGAGGTTCGCCGCGGTCTTGTAGCCGGAGATGTGGACGAACCAGGTCTCGGGAAACTCCTTGGCGACGGTGACCGTCGGATCCATGAAGCCGAACGAGGTCGTGAAGATCAGGTTGTAGCCCTTGGTCGCGAAATCACGGATGACGCGCTCGGCGTCCGGCCCCTCGGGGACGTTTTCCATGTACGCGGTCTCGACGCCCAATTCCTTCTCGACATAGAGCCGGCCCTGGTCTTGCGCCCAGGACCAGCCCAGGTCGCCGATGGGGGCCACGTAGACGAACGCGACCTTGAAGTCGCTCTTGGCCGCCGGGGCCTCGGCCGGCTCTGCGGCGGCCGCGGGCTCGGCCGGCTGGGCAGGCGCGGCGGGGCTGCAGGCCGCCAATGCCAGCGAAAGCAGGACCAAAACGGCCAAGATGTTCCATAGCTGTTTGCGCATGAGAACCTCCTCCTGAGTATGATCGACTGAGCAGGGACGGACGAGATCGGGGAACAACGTCCAGCGCGGCGGGCATGCCGTATTTTAACGCAGGTGTGCCGCGCGGCGCAAATCAACAGGGGCGCGCTGTTGTCAAGGTACAGGCTGACAACCTTAAAGGTCCTAATCCGCCCAGAGCGGTATGAACTCGAATTTATCCACGTCCACCAGCCCCTGGTCGGTCAGCTTCAGGTGCGGGATGACCTCCAGCGCGAGGAAGCTGAGCGTCATGAAGGGGTCGTGCAGCTCCGAGCCGAGGCTCCGCGCCGCGCCGATGACCTCGTCCAGGTGGCGGCGCACCTCGGCGATGGGCCGGTTCGACATCAGCCCCGCGATCGGCAGCGGCAGCCGGCCCAGGATGCGGATGCCGTCCGCCACGGCCAGCCCGCCGCCCATGTCGGCCACGGCCGCGGCGGCCGTCGTGAGCGAGATGTTGTCCACGCCCGCGACGACCAGGTTGTGATGGTCGTGCGCGATGGTGGAGGCGATGGCCCCGCGGTGCAGCCCCAGGCCCTGCACGAACCCCTTGCCGACCCGGCCGCTCGCCATGTGCCGCTCGATCACGGCCATCTTGATGATGTCCTGCGCCGGATCCGGCACCGCGACATCGGACACGCAGGGGATCTCCAGGATGCGCTTCTCGGTGATGAGCTGGTCGGGTCGCACGCCGATGACGTGCGCGCGGCGGCCCTCCGCAGGGATCGTGAAGTTGACGGTGTGCCAGTTGATGTTCATCGAGCCGCGCAGATAGGACGGGCGCTCCGGCACGTCCAGCGGCACGATCTTGCCGTTCTTGGCCGCGATCTGGCCGCCGCGGATGACGAGGCGGACGTCGAACTGCTCCGGGTCGTCGAACACGATCAGATCCGCGCGGTTGCCGGGGCGGATGCCGCCGCGGTCGTACATGCGGAACCACTCTGCGGTGTTGAGGGTTGCCATGCGGATGGCCGTGACGGGGTCCACGCCGCTCTGGATGGCGCTGCGCACCAGATAATCCACGCTGCCCTGATCCATCAGATCGCCGGGGTGCCGGTCGTCCGTGCAGAAGCAGACCCGCCGCGCGTTGTCCGGCGTGAGCAGCGGCAGCAGGTTGTGCAGGTCGCGGGCGTTGGTGGCCTCGCGGATGAGGATGTACATGCCCAGGCGCAGCTTCTCCAGCGCCTCGTCCACCGTGGTGCATTCGTGATCCGAGCCGATGCCGGCCGCGATATAGGCGTTGAGCGCGGCCCCGGTCAGGCCGGGCGCGTGGCCGTCCAGGACGCGCGTCCTGAACGCCTCGATCTTGTCCATGACGCCCGGATCCTCGTTGACGACGCCGAAGTAGTTCATCATCTCGCCCAGGCCGAGCACCCACGGGTCGTTCTGGAGCGAGACGATGTCCTTCGCCTCGAGGTATGCGCCCGCGCTCGCCATGTGTGTCGCGGGCACGCACGACGGTACCATGATGTACATGCTGAGCCGGCCGTATTTGGCCTGGTCGAACATATAGCGGATGCCGTCCAGGCCGAGGACGTTGGTGATTTCGTGGGGGTCTGCGATCACCGAGGTGACGCCGCGCGGGACGACCGTGGCTGCGAACTGGCGGACGCTGACCATCGCGCTCTCGATGTGGACGTGCGCGTCGATCAGGCCGGGCGCGAGATAGCTGCCCTTCAGGTCGATCTCTTCCTTGCCCTGATAGCCCGGGCCGATGCCTGCAATCCGCGATCCGCACACCGCCACATCGGTCGTATAAATCTCGCCGGAATAGACGTTGACCAGCTTTGCGTTGCGCAGCACGATATCCGCCGGCGCGGCCCCCCGCGCCGCCCGCACGAGGTCGTTCAGCTCCATTGCAGCCTCCTCCTGTGCCCTTTAGTTTGCCATTATATCACAGGGTCGGCGGTCTGCGCGCGCACGAATCGGCCCCAGCCGGCCGCGCCCACGAACTCGCCCTCGCGCACGAGGCGGCGGCCGCGCACGAAGACGTCGCGCACCGCGCCCTGCACGCGCCAGCCCTCGTATGGCGTGTAGCCGGCGAGGTTGTGCAGCCGTTCCGCGCGGAGGGTCGTCTCCGGCCGCGGGTCGTAGATGACCACGTCCGCGTCCAGCCCCGCGGCCAGCCGGCCCTTTGCGGCCAGCCCGAAGATGCGGGCCGGGTTGGCGCTGGTCAGCGCGGCCAGCCGCGGCCAGGTGAGCCGGCCCGCGGCCACCCCGTGCGTCGCCAGCAGCGGCAGCAGCGTCTCCAGCCCGGGGATGCCGCCGGGGATGCGGGTGAACTCCGGGCGCTCGCGCTTCTGTGCGAGCGTGTAATCGCAGTGGTCGGTGCCGATGGTCGCGATCTCCCCGGCCATGAGCCGCGCCCAGAGCCGCGCCGGCTCCCCGGCCGCGCGCAGGGGCGGCTGCATGACGCCCCACTCCGGGTGTTCGCCGCGATAGACGGCCTCGTCCAGCGTGAGATACTGCACCGTGGTCTCCGCAAGGGCGCGCTGGCCCTGGGCCGCGGCCTGCGTCACCTCGGCCACCGTGTCGCCCACGGAGCAGTGGACGATGTAGAGCCGCGGGCCGCCGGCCGCGCGCGCGAGGAAGAGCGCCCGGTGCGCGGCCTCGACCTCGGCCAGCGCGGGCCGCGCCCGGCCGTGATACGCCAGCCCGGTCCTGCCCGCGGCCACGAGCGATCGGGTCGCCGCGGCGACGAGCGCATCGTTCTCGCAGTGGATCATCACGACGAGATCGCGCCGCGCCGCGGCGGCCAGCGCGCGCAGCAGCGCGGCGTCGTCCTGATAGTAGTTGGGCCGGTAGGTCGTGTAGACCTTGATCGAGTTGACGCCCGCGGCCAGCAGGTCGGCCAGCCAGCGATCCAGCGCGGCGTCCTCCTCCGGCAGCTCGGTCAGCATCATGTGCAGGCCGTAGTCGATCTGCGCCCGCGCGCCGATCTCGGCCTGCCGCGCGGCCAGCGCCGCGCGCACATCCTGGCCGGGGAACTGGGTCGCAAAGTCGATCACCGTGGTCACGCCGCCGCAGGCCGCGGTCCGCGTGCCGACCTCCCAGTCGTCCGGCGTCCGGTAGAGGCCCGTGTCGAGCTGGATGTGCGTGTGCGGGTCGACCAGGCCGGGCAGGACGACGCAGCCCGCCGCGTCGATGGCCGCATCTGCGCCCTCGGCGGCCAGGGCCGGGCCGACGGCCGCGACCCGTTCGCCGGCCAGCAGGATATCGCCCTGCCGCTCGCCGTCGGGCAGGATCAACGTGCCGTTGCGGATCAAGGTGGTGGTTTGCATGTTCCTCCGGATGGCGCTGCGCCGGCCAGGCGGTTTATTCGGATAGGCTCTTACGGATGTCGCACAGGCCCGGCGGTATTATAGCCGCATGATCGAGATTTATTCCAGCATCGAATGCCCCTTCGCCTATCTGGCGGTCTATCGGCTGCGCCAGGTGTGGCCCGCGTACGCGGGCCGCGTCACGCTCGCCTGGCGCGCGCTCTCGCTCGAATACATCAACGGCCGCGGGCCGGCCCGGCCCGTCACGGAGCTCGAGCTCGCCCTGCTCAAACAGGCGGAGCCGGGGCTGCCGGTCCGGGAGTGGGGCCGCGCGGCGTGGGAGTGGCCGGCGACCATGTGGCCCGCGTTCGAGGCGCTGGCCTGCGCGCAGGCGCAGAGCGCGGACGCCGGCCTGGCCATGAGCTGGGCGCTCCGCCACGCCTTCTTTGCCGAGAGCCGCAACATCGCGCTGCGGAGCGAGCTGCTGGCCATCGCGCAGGAGGTCGCGCGCACGACGCCGCTGGATCTGGCGCGCTTCGAGGCGGATTGGGACGGCGGGCGCTACAAGGGGAGCGTGATCGCGGACAGCCGCCGCGGCTGGCATGACCTGAAGGTGGACGGCAGCCCGACCTTCGTGCTGCCCGACGGCCGCCAGGTCAGCGATCTGGCGGCGGGCGACATCGAGATCGACGAGGAGCGGGCCGTGCTGCTGCGCCGCGCGCCCTTCGTGGGCGATGCGCTGGCCGTCTTCCGCGACATCCTGGATCGCGCGGCCCGCTAGCCGCCCAGGCTCAGCCACAGGATCCCCAGGAGCAGGCTGACGAGCGTGATCGGCGCGCCCGCCCGCAGATACTCGCGGAACGAGAGCTCCACGCCCCGGCCGTGCGCGACCTCGGCCACGATCAGGTTGGCGACCGAGCCGAGCAGCGTCAGGTTGCCGGCAAACGTTGTCGCCATCGCCAGCGTCAGCCAGGCCCCCTGTGGGTCGGGCAGTTGGGGCACGAGGGGCCGGAACAGGAGCACCGCGGGCACATTGGAGACCAGGTTGCTCAGGACCGCGGCCACGATCGACAGCGCGGCGACGCCCCGCATCGCCAGCGGCCGGCCCACCGCAAAGAGCCGCTCGCTCAGCCCGCTGTGCTCGATGGCGCCGGTCACGATGAACAGCCCGGCGAAGAACACCAGCAGCGTGAAATCCACCTCGTTGAAGACGCGCTGCGGCTTGACGCGTCGCGAGACGAGCAGCAGCGCGGCCGCGACCAGCGCGGCCAGCGGGATCGGCGCGCCGGCGACGAACGCAGCCAGCATCACCGCGGTCGCCAGCATGCCCTTCTTCAGCAGGGGCCGGTGGATGGCCTCGCGCGGCAGGTGGATGTGCTCCGCCAGGGGCCGCGCAAACTCCGCCCGGTAGACCAGCACGACGACCCCCCAGGCGACCGCCAGCCCCGCGAGCGAGACCGGCGCGAGCCGGCCGGCGAAGGCGGTGAACGTCAGCCCGGAGCTGACGCCGATGATCATGTTCTGCGGGTTGCCGACGATCGTCGCGGCCGAGCCGATGTTTGCGGCCGTGACCAGGCCGATCAGATAGGGCACGGGGTTGCGGTCGAGGGCCAGCACGATGTCGAGCACGAGCGGGGTGAACATGAGGACGATGGTGTCGTTGAGGAACAGCGCGGACAGCACGCCCGATACGACGACGATCAGCGCGAGGAGCTGGCGGGGGGTGCGCGCCAGCCGGATGACCTCGCTGGCGACGAGGCGGAAGAAGCCGGCCAGCCGCAGGTTGACGTTGAGCACCATCATGGCGAAGAGCAGCGTCAGCGTGTTCAGATCCAGGCTGGCGTAGGCGTCTTCCAGCGAGATGGCGCCGAGCGCGATGAGCACGGTCGCGCCGACCAGCGCGATGGTGGCGCGGTTCATGTTGAGCCACGGGTAGCGGCCGACCGCCACGCCCACCAGCGTTACGAAGACCGCCGCGGCCGCCAGCCACTGGAGCAGGGTCATCTGAGCGACTCCTTGGATCGCTCTGGCCGGCCTCCGGCCGGGCCAGCGGCGCGGTGGTTGTGCAGCCCGAAGGCGCGCCGGGCTGCGAGGCGGTCACGGTCGCGCCAGCCATGCGCGCAGCAGCGCCAGCCCCTGGTCGATGCCGGGCAGATCAGGCGTCGGCGGCCAGCGCCTCCAGATCACGTTGTACCGAAGCGGCACTGGGGGAGCCGATGCGCTGGAAGATGTCCAGCGCCTCTTCGAAATAACGCCGCGCCTGGCCGATGTCACCGGCGCCGCGCGCGGTGTCACCCAGCCGCTGCAGGGCCAGGGCGTTATTGAAGGCCATATGAGCCGAACGGTAAAACGCCAGCGCCTTCTCATAACCAGCGGCGGCCGCAATCCACGATTTCTCAAGCCGGTCAACATCCGCCAGGCCGAGATAGCAGTTGGCTTCGCCCAGCCGGTCGCCGATGGCGCGATAGAGCGGCAGCGCCTCCGCGTAGCGCGCCCGCGCGGC
>MWBF01000014.1 GCA_002068935.1 Chloroflexi bacterium ADurb.Bin325 | reverse complement strand
GGGCGCTCATCCTCCGGCAGCTCCTTGATGGTCGGGTAATACTCGATGAGCGCTTCGTCGATGGGCATGGCCAGCTCACTCGCTATGCGGTTGGCTGCGGTCAGGCGTCACCCGATGGCTTGCTGCAACAGGTCGGGCCGGTCCGAGGTGATGAAGGCGACGCCCTGCGCCGCGAACCGGCGCATGTCCGCCGGATCGTTGACGGTCCAGACGCCCACCCGCAGGCCGCGGCCGGTCAGCGCGGCAAAGAGCGCCTCGGTAAGCCCCGCATGGTTGACGCCGACATACTCCGCGCCGAGGCCGACGATCTCGTCGGCGATCCGCGCCGGCTCCAGGCGGCCGATGCTGCTCAGGTGGGTCGTCGAGATGAGCGCGCAGGTGCGGAGCCGTGGCTCGATCCGCTTGACCTCCCGCACCGTCGGGAAGTCGAAGGACATCACCACGGCCTCGGCCAGCATCGCATGGCTGCGCAGCGCATCCACGACCTTCGCCTCGATGCCGGGATAGCGGCTCCGATCCGAGCGCACCTTGATCTCGACCTGCACGCCGGCCCGGCCGCTTGCCAGCGCCAGCACCTGCGCCAGCGTCGGGATGGGCTGAGGCCCTGCCGCGGCAGGGCCGACGAACTTTGCGGCGGCGTCGGCCGCGGCCAGCTCGGCCGCGGTGTAGTCCGCCACCTCCCCGCTCAGGTTCGTGGTCCGCGCCAGGCTCGCGTCGTGGACGACCACGAGCTGGCCGTCCTTGCTGAGATGGACGTCCAGCTCGAGGAGGTCGGCCCGGTGGGCCAGGCCGACCTCGAACGCGGCCAGCGTGTTCTCCGGCGCCAGGCCGGCGCCCCCGCGATGCGCAACCTTCAGCACGCGGGGGCCGGCGGCAGGGGGCGTGTCGGACGCGGCGCATGCGGTCAGGACCGCTGCGCCGGCCGCGACACACCCCGCGAGCGCCGGCCACGCAAGGCTGATGCCCGCGCGGCCGGCGCCGAACTTACTGGAAGGTCTCCTCATACTCCGCCCGCAGTTCCTTCGCTGCCTCCTGCATCACCTGGTCGACCGGCGTGTTGGCGACCAACAGCTTCTCGACTGCGATGCGCAGGATTTCCGTGCCCTTGCCCAGGGAGATGACGCTTGCCTGCGGCCGGGCATACTGGAGCTGGTCGACCGCGACCTTGCGCTCAGGGTACTGCTCATAGTAGGCCTTGAGGCTCGGAACATCCATGGTGGCCTGGCTGGTGGGCATGTAGCCGGTCATCTCCACGATGTAGGCGTTGTTCTCCGGCTGGGTGAACCACTTCATGAACTGCCAGGTCGCGGCCCTGCGGGCCTCGTCGGTGGAGGTCATGGCGATGACCGAGCCGCCGACCGGCACCATGCGCCGCACCTGCGCCGGCATGAAGCCCGCGCCGAGCTGGAACGCGGCCTTGTTCATGAGGTTCGCCATGCTGCCGGTCGAGCCGAAGACCATGCCCACGCGGCCATTCAGGAAGTCGTTCTGGGCATCCTCGACGCCCGCGATCGCGGTCTTGTCCTTGAAGACCAGATCCTGCCAGAGCTGCGCGGCGGCCTCCGCCTCGGGCTCGGTCAGCTTGATGTTGAAGTCCTCGTCCGACACCTCGCCGCCGAAGGCGTAGATCGCGCCCTGCAGATACCAGTGCGCGGTGGTCTGGCCCATGGTGAAGGAGACGCCGGACTGCACCAGCTCGCCGTTCTCCTCCTTGGTCAGCTTGGCGCAGAACTCGCGGAACTCGTCCCAGGTCTCCGGCACGCGGTCGGGCAGGCCGGCCTCTGCAAACATATCGCGGTTGTAGTAGAGCAGCGGGGTGCTGCGCATCAGCGGCAGGGCGTACAGCGTGCCCTGGTAGTAGCCGTCCTGCAGCAGGCCGGGGATGAAGCCATCCAGGTCGAGCGCGGTGGCGGGGTTGCTGGCAAAGTCATCCAGCGGCACCAGGACGCCGTCCTTGGCAAAGAGCACCACGAACGGCGAGTCCAACAGCACCAGATCCGGCACGTCGCCGGCGGCCAGCGCAGCCTGGAGCTTCTGCACCAGCTCGGCGTATGCGCCCTGGAACTGCACGTCCACGAAGACATCGCTCTGCGATTCG
Source organism: Chloroflexi bacterium ADurb.Bin325 (assembly GCA_002068935.1). Taxonomy (GTDB): domain Bacteria; phylum Chloroflexota; class Anaerolineae; order CG2-30-64-16; family CG2-30-64-16; genus MWBF01. The sequence goes on along the minus strand of MWBF01000014.1, from coordinate 23,444 downwards.
TTGAAGCGCTTGACAAGCTCGTCCTGCGCGTCGCCGGCCGCGCCGGTCAGCGCGCGCCAGTAGGTGATCTTGACCGCGCCAGCGGCCGGGGCCGGGGCCGCCTCCTCAGCGGGCGCTTCCGCGGCGGGTTCTTCGGCGGCCGGCGCGGCCGGTTCCGCCGCAGCGGGCGCAGGTGCGGGCTGTGCAGCCGGGGGCGCGGTGCAGCCGGCGAGCGGCAGCAACAGCATCGCGGCCAACAGCAGCCAGATAAACGACTTGCGAACAGACATCTCTACCCTCCTTGGTGAGTCTGAAATGAAATGTACCGACAACGACACGTGGCAGCAATACCGGGGGCGCGACGATCAGCGCCCTAACCCTTGAGCGCGCCCGCGGCAATCCCGTCGATCAGTTGCCGCTGGGCCATGAAGAAGACCAGCAGGACGGGCACGAGCACGAACAGCGTCGCGGCCATCAGGTGTTCGGGGCCGATGTTGTACTCGGCGCTGCGCACCATCACCAGGCCGACCGGCAGGGTGCGCATGTCCTGCGTGTTGGTGATGATCAACGGCCACAGGTAATCGTTCCACTTGGCGATGAAGAGATAGAGCGTCAGCGTCGCCACGACGGGCCGCGCCAGGGGCAGGGCGAGGTTGAGCAGCGAACGCAGATGCCCCGCGCCGTCGATCGTGGCCGCGTCGAACAGCTCTCCCGACATCGAGAGGAACGCCTGCCGCAACAGAAAGGCCCCGAACACGCTGGAGATGTGCGGCATGACGATCCCCGCGTACTTGTTGATCCACCCCAGGTGGAACAGGGTGACGTAGTTCGGGATCAGGGCCATCTGGCCGGGGATCATCATCGCGGCCAACATGACCATGAACAGCAGGTTGCGGCCGGGAAACTCGATACGGGCGAAGGCGTATCCCGTCAGCGCGGCGATGATCACCTCCATGACGACGCCCCACCCCGTCACGATCAGGCTGTTGATGTAGAAGCGGCCGAACGGCGCCGACTCCCAGGCCACCACGAAGTTGTCCCAGCGCAGTCGTTCGGGGATCCAGATGGGCGGAAAGATCGCCACCTCCTGCGGGCTTTTGAAGGCGGTCGAAATCATCCAGATGAAGGGCATGCCGATGATGAGGGAGATCAGGATCAGGAATAGGTGCGAGGAAAACCCGCGCATGACGCGACCGATTCGTTTGTTCTCTCGCAGCCCATATAATGCTGTGCTCATAGGTCGTATCCTGCCGGAGCGTTAGTAATGCACCCAGCGCCGCGATAGGCGCATCTGGATGATGGTGATGACCAGGATGATCACGAACAGCACCACCGCCAGCGCGGAGGCATAGCCCGTCTTGAACCAACGGAACGCGTTCTGATACAGATAGAACACATAGACGTTCGAGCTGTTGAGCGGCCCGCCGCCCGTCATCACCGCGACGATGTCGAAGGCCTTGAACGCGCCGACGATGGAGATGATCAGCAGGAAGAAGGTTGTCGGCGAGAGCAGGGGCAGGGTGACGTGGCGGAACAGCGACCACGTGGTGGCGCCGTCCACGCGCGCGGCCTCGTAGAGGTCGGCCGAGATCGCCTGCAGGCCGGCGAGAAAGATGACCATGTCATAGCCGATGCCGGCCCAGATGACCACGATGATCACGGCGGGCAGCGCCCAGTTGGGGTCGGTCAGCCAGGCGGGCGAGGCGAGGCCCAGCCACCGGAGCGGCAGCTTGAGCAGCCCGTAATACGGGTCCAGGACCCAGCTCCACACCATCGCGATGGCGACGCTGGTGGTGAAGGTCGGCGAGAAGACGATGGCGCGGTAGACGTCGCGGCCCTTGAGCTTCTGGTTCAGCAGGACGGCCAGGAACAGCGCGATGGTGAGCTTGATGCACACCGTGCTCACGGCCAGGATCGTGGTGTTGCGCAGGACCTGCCAGAAGATCGGGTCCTCCAGCATGCGGGCATAGTTTTCGAGCTGGATGAACTTCTTGGTGGGCGCGATCATATTCCACCGATAGAAGCTCAGATAGAAGCTGTAGAGGACGGGCCAAAACGTGAAGACGGCCAGGAGAATGAAATTGGGCGCCGTGAATCCTAAGAAGGCCAGCCAATCAGTGATCTTGCGCCGGTTCCAACGACTGACGCCCTGTCTCGACGACGAGATAGTAGCTGCATCCATCGGCCTAGTCTCTTGTTGTATGATAGATTACAGTATAGCGGCCGCGCGCCGATATGTCAAAGCGGCGGCAGCGCGCGGCGGCCGCTAATGTTTGAACCCGATCGTGCGATCCTGCGCCTCGAACCCGGTCTCGGCCGGCACGCGCACCTCCCCGAACCGGGCCTCGTACTTTGCCAGGTTATCCTCCAGCGCCCTGAGCAGCAGCTTGGCGTTGAGCGGCGTCATCACGAGGCGCGTCTGGACCTTCGCCTTGGGCGCGCCCGGCAGCATCCGCGCGCAATCGATAAGGATCTCCGAGGCCGAATGGGTGATGATGGCGAAGTTCGTGTAGATGGCCTCGAGATCGGCGGGCAGCTCGATGTTGATCTGTGTGGTGGGCTGGGGGTTGGCCTGCGGCATAATCCCTCCTCGCGATGTTGAGATCAGGAGCGCAGCTACAGTCTAGCGCAAGAGGCCTCAGCCGTCAATACCCAGCGCGGCTGTATTCGCAGGATGCGCGCCTGACGAACGAAGTCGGTTCGTAGTAAGCGCATCAGCGCCACCTGTTGCAATCCGCGCTCTGGCACGGTCGGAGACCGGCCAGAGCAGGAAACTTGTTCGTAGTAAGCGCTTCAGCGCCCCGCGCCCGCTATGGCGCTTAAGCGCCCATTACGAACGGGGCCCCTACGCGGGGACGGCGAAGTCGCCGATCTCCGCCTCGCCGAGCGCGGCCAGCAGGTCTGCGGTGCGCAGGATGATCGCGACGCCGCGGACGCCCGACCCCATCGAGACCTCCTCGTGGGACAGCACGCTGCGGTCGAGCAGGATACGCATGGGCGCGGGCAGGCCGAACGGCGCGACCGCGCCGCGCTCGTAGCCCGTCACGGCCAGCAACTCCTCCTCCGTCGCGGTCGTCAGCCGGGAACGGCCGAGGTATGCGCGCAGCGCGGGCCAGGCCACCTGGCTGCGGCCCGCGACCAGCACCATCGCATAGCTGTCCGCGCCGAGATGAAACACGATGCTGCGGATTACCTGCGTCGGCTGCTGGCCGCGCTCGCCGGCAGCCTGCTCGAGCGTGTTCACCGGCCCTGCATGGCGGAACACGCGGTGCGGGACGCCCTGCGCGGCCAATGCGCGCGAGACGGGCGGGAGATCGTCGGACATAGATCATCCTTCAGAGGACGGGTCTGTCGGCGAAGCCGGGCTTCCGTGCGCAGACCCGTCCTCTGGTTTGTTTCTCACACCGCCGGGAAGCCCAGGCGGAAGTAGTCGTTCGGGTTGTTGTGCAGCCAGTCCGCGGCGATCCGCTCGGCCTCCCCGCGGTCGATCCAGCCGGCGTCCACCCGCTCCGCCAGCGCCGCGGCCACGACATCGCGCGCGATGCTGAGGTGCGCGACTGCATGGAGGATGGAGTCGAAGTAGTCGCCGCCGAACGCATGGAACTTGCTGTGCGGGACCGCGGTCAGCCCCTCGCTGAGGAGGTTCGTCGCATAGACCGGGTCGATGATCGGCAGCCAGCACAGATCCAGGTGGACGTTCGGGTAGTTCTTGCCGAGATACAGATACTCGCCCATGTAGGGCCAGTTGCCGTGGAACAGGTCGAACCGGACGTCGCGGTGCAGCTCCAGCAGGGGGATCAGATGGACCGCGTTCGTCTTGGCGATGTCGTTGCGGATGCCGGCCATGTGGCCCGTGTGGAGCTGCACCGGCATGTCGAGGTCGCGGGCCGTCTCCATGAAGCGGTGGAACAGATAGTCTTGCAGCGACTTCGCCTCCGGCCAGCCCAGCGCCGCGCGCGGGTCCGCGGCGATGCGGTTGAAGAGCGCCTCGGCCTCGGCGTGCGACGGGTTGCCGAACGCCAGCGTCCGCTCGTAGGCCGACTGATCCTTCATCCCCGCAGCCCCGCGCTTCTGCATGCGCCGGAAGGCCTCCCGACACGCGGCCACGTAATCGTCCAGCGTCGTGACCCGCGCGGCGACCAGCGACGCGTTGTTCCACACCTGCTGCCAGCTTCGCACGCTGTGGAAGCCGGGCAGCGGGATCATGAAGCGGTCGCGCTCGTAGGTGCGGTGCGCGCCGTCGAGATAGGCCTTCAGGTCGGGCCAGGTGTTGACGAGGCGGCAGCGGATGTTGGCCCGGTCGAGGATGCCCGCATAGACGGCCGGGTCGCGCAGGTCGGGCAGGCGGCCGCGGATGCGCTGGAGCGCGGCGAGCGTGAGCTGCGGCTCGGCGAACTGCTCGGCCAGGATGCGCTTGCTGACGCGCGCATAGCCCGTGTGCTCCGTCAGCCGCCAGATGCGCTCGAACAGGGGCCACTTCTGCTCGGTCGGGATGTCGTGGTTGTTGAGATCGTCCCAGATGCCGGGCGCGTCGTCTGGCCAGCCGGGCCAGACCGCGGACCAGAGATCCGACTGCATGTAGCCCTGGATGAGATAGGCGATCGGCTCGCGGTTGTCGGGCGCGGCCTCCGGGCCGAGCGCGTGTTCATGGCAGTCGATGACGGGCAACTGCTCGATGTAGGCGCGCAGGCCCGTGTAGGTGTCGTTGCGGGAAGGCATGAAACTCTCCTTTTTTCAGCCGACGCGCAGCCAGACGCGCATCTCGCCCGTCGCGCGGTTGGCCCAGGCGTAGTAAGGGATCGCCAGCAGATCGATCGCGCGCGTCGCGGGCGGCTCGGTGCGGTAGAGGTCGCCCGCCGCCCAATCCGTCGCATCCGTCACGCGGCCCGGCCCGCGCAGCACGACCACCCCGCCCAGCAGGTCGTCGCGATATTCGTCGACGAAGCGCCCTTCGGCCACCGCCGCGGGATCGACCGTGATGCGATCCAGCGCGACCGTCGGCGCAGCCGCGTCGGCAACCGCGCCGTGGTCGACGCCCTCGAGGCAGTAGACGAGCGGCCCGCGCTGGAGCGCGACGCGGCCCTGGAGCTGGCGGATGGCCGGGTGCGGATACACCGTGCGGATGGGCATGGCCATGTCGAAGTCGATGACGTCGCCCGGCCGCCACGCGCGCGCGAGCGCAAGATAGCCGTTTGCGACGGCGGCGTCAGGCAGCGGCTCGCCGTTGACGCGCGCCTGCCAGTCGCTGCACCAGCCCGGCACGCGCAGGTGCAGCGTGAAGCGCTGCGCGGCGACCGGCTCGACCGTGATGCGCACCGCGCCGTCCCACGGGTAGCGCGTCTCCTGGCGCAGCGTCACCGGCCGGCCCGCGATCTCCAGAGTCGCGACGGAGCCGCCGTAGAGGTGCACCCATGCGGCGTCCGCGGCCGTCGAGTAGAAGTATCCGCCGAGGCTGGCGAGCACGCGCGCGACATTCGGCGGGCAGCAGGGGCAGTTGAACCACGGCGCGCGGCGCCGGTCGCCCGCGCTGGCGAGCGGGTTCTCGTAGAAGAAGGCGTCGCCGGCGAGCGAGACGCCGCTGAGGAAGCCGTTGTAAAGCCCACGCTCCAGCACGTCCATGTAGCGGCCGTCGCCGGCGAACTGGGCCAGGCGGTGCGCCCACAGCATCAGGCCGATGGTGGCGCAGGTCTCGGCGTAGGCCGTCTCGTCGGGCAGGTCGTAGTCGAGGGTGAAGCCCTCGTTGTGCCGCGACGGGCCGATGCCGCCGGTCAGATACATGCGCCGGTCGATCAGGTTGTCCCACAGGCGGTCGGCGGCCGCGAGCAGCGTGGCGTCGTGGTTCTCGTACGCCAGGTCGGCCGCCGCGCTGAGCAGATACATCGCGCGCACGGCATGGCCCACGACCTTCTCCTGCTCGCGCAGCGGCGCGTGCGCCTGGCAGTACTCGTAGGTCTTGGCCCAGAAGCTGGCCGGATCCTCCCCGCGGGCGCGCGCCTCGCTGTCGTAGTAGTGCGGCTGCGCGCCGCGCTCGTCCACGAAGTAGGTCGCCAGGCGCAGATAGCGGTCGTCGCCGGTCGCCCGGTAGAGCCGGACGAGGGCCAGCTCGATCTCGGGGTGGCCGGGATAGCCGGCCAGCTTGCCCGGCTCGCGGCCGAACGTCGCATCGATATGGTCGGCGTAGCGGCACAGCGCGGCCAGCAGCTTGCGGTCGCCGGTGGCCTCGTAGTGCGCGACCGCGGCCTCCATCCAGTGCCCGGCGCAGTAGAGCTCGTGCCAGTCGCGCAGGTTCTTCCAGCGCATGTCGGGCTGCGCGCGGATGAAGTGGGTGTTCAGATAGCCGTCGGGCTGCTGCGCGGCGATGACCTTGTCGGCCACGTCGTCCACCAGCCCGGCGAGCGTGGGGTCCGGGTGCGTGGCGAGGGAATAGCTGGCCGCCTCCACCCACTTTGCGGGATCCGAGTCGCCGAAGATGAGCACGACCGGCGCGGGGATCGGGCGTTCGAAATCGAGGTTGAAGGCGCTGATGCGGCCCGTCTCGGCCAGCTTGCGGTAGATGTGGGGGATGGTGACGGTGCGGTTGGTCTCGAGGCGGGGCGACCAGAAGCCCTCCTCGAAGCGGACGTTCTTGTAGGATACGGGCGTGAGCTGTCGTTGCGGCGCGGACATGGCTTTCTCCTTGAAGTGATCCCTGCCGGGCGTGGTCTGCCGCGCCATTGTAACGCACGGGCGCTCAAGCGCCTACTACAAACCGTTTCCGTTCGTAGTGGGCGCTTTAGCGCCGTATCGGGCGCGGGGCGTTCAAGCGCCTACTACGAACCGGCTCCCTGCTCTGGCCGGTCGCGCGCTCAACTGCGTTGAGCCTATCGAGCCAGGGGGCACGGGGGCACGGTCAGAGACCGGCCCCAGCGGGGCACAATAGTTGGCGCAGAAGCGCCCCGTTCCAAGCCCGCCTGAGCGCTTGGCTATCCGTACGTTGGGTGATAAGATGCCGGGCGAGCGCGGCGCGACGTGGGCATACATGGGCCGCGGCCATCCAGGGGGGCGAGCAGATGGAGGACAGGCTGAGGTTGCTGGCGCAGATTCGCGCACAGGTGGGGGATCGGCTGGAGGACGGCCGCGTGCAGGGGCGCATGGTCTACTGCATCGAGGACGGCGCGCGGCTCGGCCCGGAGGCGCGGGAGCCTGCCGGCTACCGCCACGCCGCGCACCTCCACCCCCGCGCGTTTATCTTCGACCCGGTCACGCGGTTCGAGTTCCGGCCCGACGGCGAGCTGCTGCACTTTACGGTGGGCGGGCTGCTGTACCGCGACGAGGCGGACGGCCCGCGCTACTGCCTGTTCCGGCGGCGGATGCACCCGATCGGCTATTACACGCTTCCCGCGGGCCATCTGGAGCTCGGCGAGACGCCGGATCTGGCGCTGCGCCGCGAGGTGTACGAGGAGACCGGCCTGGGTGTGCTCTCCGCAGAGCCGCTGTTCGAGGGCGAGCTGCCCGACGACTGCCGTCGCGGGGCCGACTACCACTACTGGTATGCCTATCTCTGCCGCTGCATCGGCGAGCCGGTGCTCAGCAACGAGTCGGACATCGTCGGCTGGTACACGCGCGCCGAGATCCTGCGCGATCTCCCGCTGACCTACCCGACGGGCGTGTTCTGCGAGCGGCTGTTCGGCGAGCGGCCCGCGCGGGTGTGGGCGGACGGGCGCGGGCTTATGTCAGCCGACGGCGCGGGCGAGCCGCTGGCGCAGCACCTGGGGCGGCTGCGCGCCCACGAGCTGATCGACGACCTGCCCGTTGCGGAAGATCAGCAGGGTCGGGATGCCCTGGATGCCGAAGCGCGAGGGCGTGCGCGGGTTCTCGTCCACATTGAGCTTGGCGACCACCGCGCGGCCGGCAAACTCCGCGGCCAACTGCGACACCGCGGGCGCGATCATCTTGCATGGCCCGCACCATTCGGCCCAGAAGTCGACGAGGACCGGCTGCGACGTGCCGCGCAGCGTCGCATCGAACGTTGCGTCGGTCAGCGTGATGGGCTGGCCCTCCCCGCGGGCCCCGGATGCGGGCTCGCGGCGCGGGGGCTCGGCGGTCCGCGCGGGGCCGCCGGATGCGGCCGCGCCGGCCGCGTGCAGCGCGATGCTCGGGCCGGACGGCGCAGGGGGCCGCGCGCCGCCGAGGGCCAGATAGTCCAGCCAGGCGGCCAGCTCCCGCTCGCTCGCCGCGCCTGCGGCCTGCTCGACCGGCTTGCCGTCGCGCACGAACACGAGCGCGGGCAGCCGTGCGACGCCGTACTGCCGCGCGACGCCCGGCTCCTCGTCCACGTTGACCCGCGCGATGAGCGCCTTCCCCGCATGGCCTTTCGCCAGCCGCTCTAGCGCGGGCGTCAGCTGGTCACACGGCGGGCAGTCGCGACGCCACAACACCAACAACACCGGCAGCCCGGCGTTCAACACGCGGCCCAGGTTGGCCTCGTTCGTATGAATCGGCGCATCAATCGCCATCCTGTCCCTCCGTCCGTCTTGAGAAAAACCCGGCGCGGCCCAGCCACACGACCAGCCCCACGATGCCCAGCGCGCCGATGGCCGCGGCCGCCCAGCCCGCGCGCCAGGGCGCGGGGCTGAAGACCAGCGCGACCTGGTGCTGGCCCGCGGGCACGGCCACGCCCTGAAACAGATAGTTCGCGCGCCACGGCGCGCCCGCGGGCGCGCCGTCGATCGTCGCGCGCCAGCCAGGATACCAGACCTGGCTCACGAAGATCAGTGCCGGAGCATCCACGTCGACCGAAAACGTCAGCCGGTTGCGGCCCTGGCTGATCTCGCTGACCGCGCCGCGGCCGCCCGCGGGGATCTGCGCGGCCGGATCCGCCTCGATGACCGCGGTCATCGTCGGGTCGAAGCCGGCCGCGGCGATGGCCTGGAGCGCGGCGTCGTGCGACGGCTGCAACACGACATCGCGGACGACAAACGCGCGCGGGAGCGCCCGCCGGTTCTCGTAGACGTTCAGGTCGGGGTCGCCGTCGAAGGCGAGCGCAAACTTGTCCCAGTCCAGCTCGACATCCTTCCTGGCGATGACATAACGCACGTTGAGCAGGTCGTAGAGCCGCGTGGAGCGCGAGCCCAGGCTGTTCCAGTAGCGCTCGAAGTCGGCCAGCAGCAGCGGGTTTGCGACCCCCGTCACGTCCTCCAGCCCGTACAGCAGCGCAGTGTCCGGCTGCCAGAGCCCCTCGATCTGCGTCCGGCTGTCGATGCGGAACGGGCCGGCCTGTCCGCCCAGGAACCCGGCGATCGCGCCCTGCTCGAAGCCCCGCGACGGGTCCTGCGTCCCGAGATCCTGGTAGGCCGCGAGGCTGGCGACGTCGAGGAAGATCAGGCCCGCGGCCAGCCAGCCGAGCGTGCCGCCGCGCGGCCAGCCGGAGCGCCGCGCGGTCAGCCACAGCCATGACGCCGCGAGCAGCCCGGCAAAGGTCACGACCGCGATGAGGGTGATGGACGTGCGGATGACGATGGCCTGGTCGCGATCCTGGACGAGCAGCAGCGCGAGATAGGCCAGCGGGACCGCGATGGCCCAGGCCGCGGCCGCGGCGCGGCCCACCGCTCGCCATGCGCGCTCGAAGGCAGCCGCGGCCGCGGCGCTCAGCGGGCGGAGCAGCGCATCCAGCCCCAGGCCGGCCAGGCCGGCCAGCGCAAAGTCGGTCAGCAGCACGAAGCGAGCCGGCGCGCGGAGCTGGCCGAACCCCGGCAGCAGCGTGAGCCAGCCGTGTGGGATCGCATAGATGCCGAGCGCGAGCAGGAAGCTGCCCGCGGCGAGCGCGGCGAGCGCCCACGTCCGCCGCCCGCGGCGCAGCGCCAGCGCCAGCCCCGCCAGGATCAGCGGCAGGATGCCGAGATAGCCGATCTCGACGCGCGGCCATGCGCCCCAGTGGAACTGCGGCCCGCGGCCGAAGAAGCCGGGGATCAGCCAGCCGACCCACTGCGCGGGCGACAGGGAGTAGCCCGCGGCCTCGGCGTAGCTCCAACCGGCGCGCGCGGTCTCGCCCACGAGCTGGAGCGACGGCAGGAGCACCGGCGCGGCGAGCAGCGCGGCGACGAGGAAGCAGACGGCCAGCGCCAGCAGCGCGGCCGCGGCCCGCGCGCCCGGCTCCGCGCGCGCGAGCCAAACCTCGCACGCGATATAGCCGGCCAGCGCGAGCGCGATGAACAGCGTCGCCTGGATGTGGCCGGCGAGCGTCGCGACGGCCAGCAGCACGCCCGCGATCGCTGGCCGGAGCAGCCGCGCCGCCGCGGGCCGGATGCCGGCCCTTGGCGCGGGGCCGAACGCCCAGAAGACCCAGGGCAGCCAGCTCGCGGCCGCGTTGAAGTTGAGATTGCCGAAGTGGGTCACGAACGCATCGGAGAACATGAAGGCCAGCGCGGCTGCCAGGGCCGCGATGCGCCGTGTGCGCAGCCCGCGCGCCAGCCAGAGGTACATCCCCGCGCCGGCAAACCAGATGTGCGCCATGCTCAGCCCTTGCAGCGCGCTGTAGGGGAACACGGGCCGGAGCAGGAAGAGCAAGAGGTTGGGCGGATAGAGAAAGCCCGCCTGGATGTCGCCCACGTGGGGCGCGCCGCCGTACAGGTGCGGGTTCCACAGCGGCAGCGCGCCGTCGGCCAGCGCGGCCGCGGCGAAGCGGTAGGTCGGATAGAGGAAGGAGACCAGGTCGCCGCCGTCCGCGGGCATCCAGTTCTGGCCGGTCACGACGCGCCAGAAGAAGCCGAGCGTCGCCAGCGCCAGCAGGCCCAACGCCAGCACGTCCCGGTGCCAGGGGGTCGCCAGCCGGCCGCGGCGGTATGCCGCCCGGACGCCTGCCGCTATCGCCAGCCAGAGCACGATCACGAGGAGCCAGCCCATCCGCCGTTCGTCCTTTCGGGGAGCAGGGGTGCGATTCGAGCTGATGATACCACAGGCGCGGGGAAAGGCGGAATGCTGCTGGCGCGCCAGCGCCGGATGAGGCCGCCGACTGAAACGGCGGCTGTTTGTGGGTCGGCGCTGTTTCAGGTATGATGCACCGGACTCAGATGCGTGAGGTTCCGATTGAAGCTCGACATTCGCCGCCTCTTCTGGCCGCTCAGCGCGCTCTGCACGGCGCTGGCGCTCATCGTGCTGGCCGTCATGCCCGCCGAGAAGACCCTCGGCCAGGTCATCAAGATCGTCTATCTGCACGGCGCGCTCAGCCGCGCCGGCCTGGTGGGGCTGGTGGCCGCGGGAGCGGCCGCGCTCGTCTTCCTCGTGACGCGGCGTCCGGCCGCCAGCGCGTGGGCGGAGGGGCTGCTCATCAGCGGCTGGGCCTTCTGGACCGCGCATTTCGTCGTCAGCATGCCCGCCACCCGGCTGACCTGGGGGCCGTGGATCGCCTGGGGCGAGCCGCGCGTCACGATGACGTTGCAGATCATCGGCGCGGGGCTGATCGTCATCCTGGTCACGCGGCTGATCGGCAGCCGACTGTTCACGGCCGCGGCCGCGCTGCTGCTGGCCGTTGCGGTCGTCTTCGTCGCCGGGCAGACCGGCGTCATCCGCCATCCGCTGGATCCCATCGGCGGCTCGCCGTCTGCGACCCTGCGCCTGGTGTATCTGCTCCTGCTGTTGCCCGTGATTGCGGGCATGTTTGTGTTGGCCTGGCGGCTCAGCGCGGCCATCGCCGCGCCGCCGGCCACGGCGTCCCATAGAAGGGCCGGGAGGACTGCATGAAACTTGTCGATACGGCGACGATGCGCGATCTGGAACAGGCCACCGATGCGCACGGCCACTCCTATGCTGCGATGATGGCGCTGGCCGGGCAGGCTGTGGCCGGCATAGCAATGATCACGCGGCTGATCGAGCCGGATGAGCACGTGCTCGTGCTCGTCGGGCCGGGCAACAACGGCGGCGACGGCCTCGTGGCCGCGCGCGCGCTTCTCGATGCCGGGCTTGACATCACGGTCTATGTCTGGAAGCGCGATATCAAGGGCGACGAGAATTTTCGCATGCTCAAGCGTCGCCGGCGCAAGATTGCGATCCTGTGGGCCGACAACGACCCCGACTTTGCGAAGCTGCGCGAGGAGCTCGGCCGGGCCGAGCTGGTGATCGATGCGCTGCTCGGCACCGGCGTCACGCGGCCCATCGAAGCGCCGCTGAGCGAGCTGCTTGCGATGGTCAAGGAGGTGATCGCCGCGCGCCGCCGTGCAGCAAAAGGCCTGCCGCCCACGGGCCTGCTCGCGGCCCCGCACTTCCCGCTCCTCGATGCGCAGACCTTCGGGATACCCCTGCCGCGGCCGAGCCGGCCGTTCATGGCCGGCGACGATGAGTTCGACGACTTCGACGAGGAGGAGTTCGGTGACCTCGACTGGGATGAGCCGTGGTCCGACGGGGAAGCGCCGTGGCCGGAGCTGCCGGTCCTGGCCGTCGACTGTCCGAGCGGGCTGAACTGCGATACGGGGCAGCTCGACCCGGCCGCGCTGGAGGCGACCGCGACCGTCACCTTCGGGCTGCCCAAGTGGGGCCAGCTCCAACATCCGGGCGCGGCCGCGTGCGGCCTCCTGGGGGTCGTCGATATCGGCATCCCGCCCGAGCTGGTCGAGACGCTGCCCGTCGAGCTGATCGAACCCGATTATATGCGGCGGTGGCTGCCGCAGCGGCTGCCGGATGCGCACAAGGGCACGTTCGGCAAGGCGCTCATCGCGGGCGGCTCGCTCAACTACACGGGCGCGGTCGGGCTGAGCGCGCGGGCGGCCACCCGCGCGGGCGCGGGCCTGGTCACGCTGGCGATTCCCCTGTCGCTGCACGCGGCGCTGGTCGGCTGGCTGCCGGAGGCGACCTGGCTCCCGCTGCCGGGCGCGGAGGGGCATCACACGGCCGAGGGCGCGGCCAGCCTGCTCGCCCGCGCGGACGATTACAGCGCGCTGCTGGTCGGCCCCGGGCTGACGACGGACGACGGCCCGCGCGCCTTCGTGGACAGGCTGTTTGCGGCGGATGGGCTGGATCGGGACGCCTGGGCCGGCCGGGTGGTGGTCGATGCGGATGCGCTCAACCTGCTGGCGCAGACGGCGGACTGGCCGGCGCGGCTGCCGTACGGCGCGATCCTGACGCCGCACCCCGGCGAGATGGGCCGCCTGGCCGGGCTGACGGCAAGCGAGGTGAACGCGCGGCGCATCGAAAACGCGCGGCGCTATGCCGCGGCGTGGGGCCATATCGTGCTGTTGAAGGGGCCGCACACGGTGATCGCCGCGCCGGACGGGCGGACCGCGGTGCTGCCGTTTGCTACGGCGGCGCTGGCGACGGCCGGCAGCGGGGATGTCCTGGCCGGCGCTATCGTGGCGATGCTGGCCCAGGGGTTGCCCGCGTTCGAGGCCGCGGTGGTGGGCGCCTATCTGCACGGCCACGCGGGGTTGCTGGCCGAGCGTTCGACCGGTCCCGCGGGCACGGTGGCCGGCGACCTGCCGGTGCGCTTCCCGGAGGCGCTGGGGCAATTTCTGAGCGGGCGGTGAAAGCGCCGCAGATTCGTAGCAGGCGTTTCAGCGCTCCCGCGCCCGATACACGGCGCTGAAGCGCTCACTACGAACCTATGCCGTTTGTAGTAGGCGCTTTAGCGCCATTTGCGGCGGCCAGAGCCTGTAGCAGGCGCTGAAGCGCTCACTACGAACCTATGGCGTTTGTAGCAGGCGCTTTAGCGCCATTTGCGGCGGCCAGAGCCTGTAGCAGGCGCTGAAGCGCTCACTACGAACCTGTGGTGTTTGTCGCGGGCCGGGTCAGGCTGCCGGCGCGGAAGGCTCCGCGGACTCCTTGCCGGCCCTGGCGATCTTCTCCTGCGCCTCCTGGACGGCCTGCTGCGCCTTCTTGACGTTGTCCGTCAGCACGATGCGGCCGCGCTCCTGGACATACTCGGCCTGGTCGCGCGCCTGCTCTGCCAGGTGCTGCGCTTGCAGCCGCGCCTCGTGGGCCGCATCCTCCGCCTGCTGGCGCGCATCCTGCGCCATGTGCTCCACCTGGGATTTCAGATCGGTGGCCCGCTCCTGCAACTGCCGCCGCGTCTCCTCGCCCGGCATCGGCGCGAGCAGCAGGGCCGCGGCCGCGCCGGCCAGCGCGCCCACCAGGAACCCCAGGACGAATCCACCACTTCCATTGTCGCTCATAGCTGGTTGTTCTCCTTGTATAAAGCAACTCGAAGGATCGAACCGGCAGCCAAAGTGTCACTTACGGCTGTTGCGTCCGCCGAACAGGGTGTTGATGGCCTGCCGCGCGCCCGCCGTATAGCTGGACACCTTCACGACCGGTTGTACGAGATGATCGCTCATGAAGGTGGCCGTCCCGCGCACCGTGCCGACCGTCTCCTGCGTCGATCGCACGATGGGGATGACTTCTTCACGCAACAGCTTGACCAGGCGGATGACCTGAACAACGAGGACGATGAGCGTGATCCCGATGATGATCGACTCAAGCGCCAACAAGATGATCGCGATATCACGTGCTGTAGCCATCCATCCACCTCCCGTTGCAACGAGTATAGCATAAGAGTCGCCGCGCGTAAAGGTGTTTTCTTTCCCTTTTAGAACACAGGCTGGTCGTCCTGGCGTCGCCATATGCGCCGGCCCAGGAAGAGGGCGATGAGCGCGCCGAGCGACCCCCAGAGCAACTGCACGTCGCCGATGCGCAGCCAGTCCAGCCCCGTGAGCAGCCCCACCAGATGGCCGGCCCCGAACCCCGCCAGCCCCAGCGCCAGGTCGCGGGGCCACTGGCCCCAGCCGCCGCCCCGCCAGAGCGTGAACAGCGTGCTGTAGATGAACGCCAGCAGCACGCTCAGCCACAGCGCGGGGCTGAGCGCGATATTCAGGAGCCGGTCGAGCAGGCTGCTCGGAATCATGTCTGCGCCGTCCGCAGGATGACGCCGCTGCCCAGACAGACGGCGCCGTCGTAGATGGCCGCGGCCTGGCCCGGCGTGACCCCGCGCTGGGCCGCATCGAACGTGACCTCGCACGTCCCGTCGGGCAGCGGCGCGATCCGCGCCGGCGCGGGCTGCGCACGATAGCGGATCTGCACCTCCGCCCGGAACGCCGCGGCCGGCGCCTGGCCGCTCACCCAGTTCATCGGGCCGGCCCACAGCCGTCCGCGGCCCAGCTCGCCGGCCGGGCCGACCACCAGGGCGTTGCGCGCCGCGTCCAGCTCCAGGACATAAAGGGGCTGGCTGGCCGCGATGCCCAGCCCGCTGCGCTGGCCGACGGTGTAGAAGGGCAGCCCGCGATGGCGGCCCAGCTCGCGGCCGGCCCGGTCGAGGATGGGGCCGGGCCGCACCGCCTCCGCCGCGTGCTCGGCCAGGAAGCGCCGGTAGTCGCCGTCCGCGATAAAACAGAGATCCTGGCTGTCGATGCGCGATGCGGTGGGCAGGCCGCGCGCCGCGGCCAGCGCGCGCACCTCCGGCTTGGTGTAGCCGCCCACCGGGAAGAGCGCCTGGGCCAGCTCGGCCTGGCCGAGCACGCTGAGGACGTATGACTGATCCTTGGCCCGGTCCGCGCCCCGGCGCAACTGATAGCCGCCCCCGGCGTCGACGCCGACCTGGGCGTAGTGGCCGGTCGCCAGATGCGCCGCGCCGAGCGAGCGCGCATAGCGCAACAGATGGCCGAAGCGGATGTGGCGGTTGCAGGCCAGGCATGGGTTCGGCGTCTGGCCCGCGGCATAGCCCGCGATGAAGAGATCGACGACGCGCGCCTTGAAGGCCTCCTCCGCGCTGATGACGTAGAACGGGATGCCCAGCCGCTCGGCCACCCCGCGTGCATCGTGGACCGCCTCCACCGTGCAGCAGCGGTTCGTGGCCGCCTCGACCGTGCCGCCCAGCGTGGGCGCGGCCGGCTCGGACCAGAGGCGCAGCATCACGCCGACGACCTCGTAGCCCTGTTCGAGCAGCAGCGCGGCCGCGACGGAGCTGTCCACCCCGCCGCTCATCGCGACGACGACGCGTTCGGCCATCCGTCCGCCCTATCTGTTGCCCCGCACCGCGGCCACGATGCCCGGCAGCCGGGCGAGCACGGTCTCGACATCGGCCTCGCTGCTGGCGCGGCCCAGCGTCAGCCGCAGCGCGCCCAGCGCGACCGTCGCGTCGTACCCCATGCCCGTCAGCACCGCGCTGGCCGTCGGTGTCCCGACCGCGCACGCCGAGCCGGAGGAGGCCGCGATGCCCGCCAGATCCAGCGCGATGAGCAACGATTGCGCGTCCGCGCCGTGAACCAGGAAGCTGGCGTGGCCGGGCATGCGCCGGGTCGGGTGGCCGGTCAGCTCGACGTCGGGGATGGCGGCCAGGATGCCGGCGACCAGCCGCTCGCGCAGCGCCAGCAGCCGGGCGGCTTCCGCCTCTCGCTCGCCCTGGGCCAGCTCCAGCGCGGTCGCCAGCCCCACGATATAGGGCACGTTCTCGGTGCCCGCGCGGCGGCCGCGCTCCTGGCTGCCGCCGGTCTGCGTGGGCAGCAGCCGCGTCCCCTTGCGCACGTAGAGCAGGCCGACGCCCTTCGGCCCGTAGAACTTGTGCGCCGAGAGCGCCAGCAGGTCGACGTTGAGCGCCTGCACATCGAGCGGCAGGATGCCGCCGGCCTGCACCGCGTCGGTGTGGAACGGGACGCCGCGCCGCCGGGCGATGGCCCCGATCTCGGCGATCGGCTCGATGGTGCCGACCTCGTTGTTGGCGTACATCACGCTGACGAGCGCGGTGTCGGGCCGGATGGCGGCCTCGATTGCCGCGGGGTCCACCAGGCCGGTATGATCCACGGGCACGATGGTCACCTCGAAATCGAAGTGTTCGGCCAGGTCGGCCAGGGTGTGCAGCACGGCATGGTGTTCGATGGGCGTGGTGATGAGATGGCGCCGGCCCTTCTGCGCCGCGGCCAGCGCGACCCCGCGCAGGGCCAGGTTGTCGCTCTCGGTGCCGCAACTGGTGAAGACGATCTCCGCGGGCTGACAGCCCAGGATCGCGGCCGTGCGGCCGCGCGCCTCCTCCAGCGCGGCGGCCGCACGGCGGCCCTGGCCGTAGATGCTGGATGGGTTGCCGAAGACCTCGGTCCAGTATGGCGACATCGCCTCGACGACGCGCGGATCGACCGGCGTCGTGGCGGAATGGTCAAGGTAGATCATCGTCTGCTCCTGTGCCTTTATTGTACCCTGACTCGAGGTTCCGATCAAACTGTCTGCGACATGACCTGCATCATGGAAGCTGTGCCGCGGTTGCGTCATAATGAACGTGGCCTGCGCGCCAGGACCCTGTGAGCAACAGCGCGTTTCAGCGCGCGCAGGCTGATGCTTGTCTTTACCCGGCCCCTGGCATATGCCCCATATGCCGACCGGATCCTCGAAAGGGAAGTCTGCTGATGCTCGAAATGTTTACCGAAGCGCGCGGCGTCGCCGTCGTTGGCGCGTCCATCAGCCCGGAGAAGCTGGGCTACCAGGTTCTCTACAACATCATGCGATACGGCTACGCCGGCGGCATCTACCCCGTCAACCCGACGGCGCCGGAGATCCTGGGGCTGAAGGCCTATCCCAGCGTGCTGGAATGCCCGGATCCGGTAGATCTGGCCGTCGTCCTTGTGCCGAGCAAGGCCGTGCCCGGCGTCATGGAGCAGTGCGGCCAGCGCGGGCTCAAGGGCGCGGTGGTCATCACCGCGGGGTTCCGCGAGGTGGGCCCGCAGGGCAAGGCGCTCGAACAGCAGGTGCTCGACATCTGCCAGCGCTACAACATGCGCATGATCGGCCCCAACGTCCTCGGCATCATCGATACGGTGCTCAAGCTCAACGCCTCGTTTGCCGCGGGCATGCCCGACCGCGGCCACATCGCCTTCATGTCGCAGTCCGGCGCGCTCTGCACCTCCATCCTCGATATGGCGATGGGCCAGGGCATCGGCTTCTCCCGCTTCTACAGCATCGGGAACAAGGCCGATATCAGCGAGCTGGATCTCGTCAAGGCTTGGGCCGAGGACCCCGAAACCCGCGCCATCATGGCCTATCTGGAGGGCATCACCAACGGCCCTGAGTTCATCCGGGTCGCCAGCGAGGTCACGCGCCACAAGCCGATCATCGCCATCAAGTCGGGCACGACCAGCGCCGGCTCCCAGGCCGTCTCCTCGCACACGGGCACGCTGGCCGGCTCCGAGGCGGCCTACGATGCGGCCTTCAAGCAGGCCGGCATCATCCGTGCTGGCTCGGTGCAGGATCTGTTCGACTATGCCCGCGCCTTCGCCCGCCAGCCGCTGTTGACCGGCCCCGCGATCGCGGTCATCACCAACGCCGGCGGCCCCGGCATCATGGCCTCCGACGCCATCGAGCACGCGGGCCTGCGCCTGGCCGGGCTGACGACGGAGACCAAGCAGGCCCTGCAGCCGCAACTGCCCGCGGCCGCCAGCGTCGCCAACCCGATCGACGTCCTGGGCGATGCGCCGGCCTCGCGCTATGCCATCGCCATCGAGGCCGCGCTGACCGACCCGAACGTGAACGCGGTCCTGGTGGTGCTGACCCCGCAGACCTCGACCGAGATCCCGGAGACGGCGGAGGCGCTCGGCCGGCTGTCGAAGCAGTACGGCAAGCCGTGCTTCGGCGCGTTCATGGGCGATGTCGCGATCCGCGACGGCGTCCAGATCCTGCGCTCATACGACGTGCCCAACTATCAGGTGCCGGAGCGGGCCGTGGCCGCGATCGCGGCCATGTGGCGGCAGCGCACCTGGCTGAACACCCCGCCGCTGGCCGTGGAGGAGATGCCCGCCGACCGCGAGACGGTCAGGGAGCTCTTTGCCAAGGTGCGCGCGGAGGGTCGGGTCACGATGGGCGATGCGGAGGCCCGCATGGTGCAGGAGGCCTACGGCATCCCGCTGCCCAAGTCGGTCATCGCCGCGACCGCGGACGAGGCCATCGCCGCGGCCGAGCAGATCGGCTATCCCGTCGTGATGAAGATCGCCTCGCCCGACATCCTGCACAAGTCCGACATCGGCGGCATCAAGCTCAACATCATGTCGGCCAGCGAGGTGCGCGACGCCTTCGACCTGCTGGTGTACCGCGGGCGGCACTTCATGCCGGATGCAACCATCTGGGGCTGCCAGGTTCAGCAGATGGTCAAGGGCGGCCGGGAGATCATCATCGGCGTCAACCGCGATCCGCAGTTCGGCCCCCTCATCATGTTCGGCCTGGGCGGCATCTATGTCGAGGCGCTGAAGGATGTCACGTTCCGTGTGGCGCCCATCGACCGCCGCAACGCGACCGAGATGTTGGACGAAATCCGATCCTACAAGCTGCTGCGCGGCGTGCGCGGGGAGCGGCCCTCCGACATGAAGGCCGTCGTGGACACCCTCCTGCGCGTCTCGCAACTCGTAACCGACTTCCCTGAAATCGTCGAGCTCGATATCAACCCGCTGATGGTGTTCGAAGAAGGCCGCGGCGTAATGGGGATTGACATACGGCTCGCTTTGAAGTAGTCTGTAACTTGATCCCGCTAGGAGCTAAGCAATATGAAGACTCTTTATATTACGTCCGCCGAGACCTTCTCCGGCAAGTCCGCCCTCTGCGTCGGCCTGGGGATGCAGTTTCGCAAGGACGGGCTGAAGGTCGCCTACATGAAGCCCGTCGCCGTCAACGCGCAGGTGCGGGATGGCGTGCCCTATGACGAGGACGTCCACTTCGCCCGACAGGTCTACGGGATGACGGAATCGGTGGATCTGATGGCGCCGGTGGCGTTGACCCCGGCCAAGCTGGAGCAGCAGCTGCGCGGCCCCGAGGTGGACTATGCGCCGAAGCTGCTGGAGGCCGTCAAGCGGCTCTCCGAGGGCCGTGACGTGCTGGTGCTGGAGGGCGGGCGCAGCCTGCGCGAGGGCTATGTCGCGGGCCTGCCGCCCAAGCGGGTCGTCGAGCTGACGAACGCCCAGGTGCTCGAGGTCATCCGCTACGATGACACGCTGCTCTATGACCGGGCGATGACGGGCCAGAACTACTTCGGCCCCACCATGATCGGCGTCGTGCTGAACGAGGTGCCGCGCACGCAGATGGACTTCGTGACCGAGATCGTGAAGCCCTTCCTCGCGCGCAAGGGCATCCAGACCTTCGCCATCCTGCCGAGCGAGCAGATGCTGTCCGCGCCGAGCGTGCTCGAGCTGGCCGAGGGGCTGGGCGCGGAGATCCTGTGCGCCTCGGAGTGCAGCGAGGAGCTGGTGGAGCACATGCTGGTCGGCGCGATGAGCGTCGAGAGCGCGCTGACCTACTTCCGGCGCAAGCCCAACAAGGCGGTCGTGACCGGCGGCGACCGGGCCGACATCCAGCTTGCGGCGCTGGAAACCTCCACGCGCTGCCTGATCCTGACCGGCAACCTCTACCCCAGCCCCGCCGTACTCAATCGGGCCGAGGAGCTGTGTGTGCCGGTGCTGCTGACCAAGCTGGACACCCTGGCGACCATCGAGATCATCGAGCGCTACTTCGGGCGCAGCCGCTTCCAGCAGGCCAAGAAGATGGAGCGCTTCACCGAGATGCTGAACGAGCATTTCGATTTCGCTGCGCTGTACAATGTGATGGGCCTGACCGCCAAGTAGCGTCTGCCGCTCGCAGTCGAAGGGTGCGGACGATTGCCGCATCCTTCGGCCTCGTGCGGCGCGCATTCGGGACGCCTGGCTGTCGAGCTCGAAATACACCTCCGCCGCCCGGCGGACATAAAAACGGAGGGAGCGCTCTTGTACAGGGCGCTCCCCCCGCGTTTCTAGAGCTGCTGCGACCCGCCATGCTCTGAAAATGGTCGCCCCTTCGATTGCGTGCGTCGCTGCGCGACGCCCTCCGCTCAGGGTGCTTCAGACGTGAAATTAGCGGCTACCCGGAAACCTGCTGGGGCCGGTCTCTGACCGTGCCCCCTAGCCTCCGTTCGTAGTGGGCGCTTCAGCGCCTTGTCGGGCGCGGGGCGCTGAAGCGCCTACTACAAACAGATGTGGGCGCGCGGGCGTCCTGAGCGGGTGGACGGCTCAACGCACTCCACCGGAGCGCTGGGGCCGGTCTCTGATCGTGCCCCTGGCTCGGTAGGCTCAACGCAGTTGAGCGCGACCGGCCAGAGCAATCCTCTCAGGGTATTTCTAGCGTCCAGGGGCCACGACCGCCCCGACCTCAGGCGGCTTTGCGCGGCCAGGGGAGCCTGAACCGGACGCCCGTCCCCCGACGAGACGAGTGTTTGCGCCGCTCCCCGGACTCATCCTCCTGATAATAGTAATGATAGTAGTAATAGTAATACCCGTTGCGCCGCGTGTCGAGCCGGTTGAGCGCGACGCCCAGGATGTTAACGCCGGTCTTTTGCAGCTCCGCGACCGCGTTGCCCAGGACCTGCTCGCGGGTCGTGCCCGTATCCACGACCAGCAGCACGCCGTCCATCTGTCGGCCCAGCACCGCCGCATCGGTCACGGCCAACACCGGCGGGCTGTCGAAGATGATGATGTCCGCAATCTCGGCCAGCATCTCGATCAGATACGCCATGCGCTGCGAGCCGAGCAGCTCGGACGGGTTCGGCGGGATGGGGCCGCTCGTCAATATGTGCAGATCGGGAACCTCGGTCGGCTGAAGCTGCTCCATGATCGGGGTGTCCTGGCTGGCCAGCAGCGCCGTCGTCAGGCCGGTGTTGTTCGGTATGCCGAAGACCTTGTGCAGCGTGGGCCGGCGCAGGTCGGTGTCGACCAGGATGACGCGCTGGCCGGTCTGGGCCAGGACCACGCCCAGGTTGGCCGCGGTCGTGCTCTTGCCCTCGCCCGGGCTGGAGCTGGTGACGAGCAGCCGGCGCACCGGGTTGTCCACGCTCGAAAACTGGATATTGGTGCGCAGCGTGCGATAGGCCTCCGATTCGGGCGCGGACGTGCGCAGCCAGGCGATCCGCTCCCGCGCGCTCCCGGCGTCCTTGAGGCGTGCGATCGCGCCCAGGGTGGAGAGGCCGGTCACGCGTTCGATGTCGTCTGGCGTCTTGATCGTGTCGTCGAGGTATTCGATCAGGAAGGCTATGCCGAGGGCCAGCAGCGCGCCGACCACCGCGGCGAGCGCCGTATTGGTCAGCGTGCGCGGCCGGACGGGCCTCTCCGGCGCGATGGCCGGCTCGGACAGCACGATGCTGTCCAGGGTCTGCGCCTCGGCCAGCCGCGCCTGCTGGTAGTTTGCGACGAGGGTCGAGTAGGTGCTGCGATACTGGGCCAGGCTCGTCTCGAGCCGCGTCTTCTGCGCATCGTCGGTGGCCCGGCTCAACTCATCGGTGGTCCGCGCGATATCCGCCTCGGTGTTGGCGATCTCCTGCTCCAGGTTGGCCCGAGATTGGCTCAGGCGGCCCAACAGGAGCTCCTGGTTCTGCTCGATGAAGACCTCCGGCAGCGTGTTGGCGACGCGCGCAATCAGCCAGGGGTTCGGCCCCTCGACGGTGATCTTCAGCAGTTGCGTATCGCGCACCGGGGTGACGTCGATGCTGCGCTCGATGCTCCGCGGCTCGATGCCCAACTGCTCGGCGGTCTGATCCACGACGGGACGGCTCATCAGCAGGTTGGCGTAGGTGCGCGACAGCCGTTCGGCCGTCAGAATGTCCGCATACACCGCGGCCGCGGAGGGGCTGGACGCCTGATTGATCATGACGGTTGCAGAGGCCTGGTAGATAGGAATGCTCTGGCGGCTCACAAAAAAGGCGACGCCGCCGGCCAGGATCATGCAGGCAAGAATCAGCCCCAACCATTTGCGCAAGAGCGCCATGTACTCGCGTAATTCCATGCCGACTCCTTCGGAAGTGCGGCTATGTCATGAACCATCTGCGCGTCGCAACGCTACGCGCTGGTTTATAGTTCATCGATAGCTTCGGCCCCC
Organism: Chloroflexi bacterium ADurb.Bin325; assembly: GCA_002068935.1. Classification (GTDB taxonomy): domain Bacteria; phylum Chloroflexota; class Anaerolineae; order CG2-30-64-16; family CG2-30-64-16; genus MWBF01. Next base: position 638 of record MWBF01000014.1, on the reverse strand, counting down.
GATTATAGCACGCCTCGACGTCCATCGATAAAACCGTTTGGAAGGCCACAGCAACCCCAGATGGATCGGCGCAGCCGAGGGCTGCCTCCGCTTTCTGCCAGAGCTGTCACCGTCGCCGGCCGGCTCAGCGGCCCCGCGTGTGGGCGGCGAAGTATGCCTCGAACAGCGCGGCGATGCGCCGCGTCAGCGGGCCCACGCGGCCGTCTCCGACCGGCCGGCCGTCGATGCGCGTCACGGGCATGACGTGGCGGCTGGTGCTCGTGATGAAGCATTCCTGCCAGCCGGGGATGCCGGAGACGGGCAGCGCGGCCTGTTCGAGCGGGATGCCGGCCTCGGATGCCAGCGCAATGACCAGGTCTCGCGTCACGCCGGACAGCACCTCATGCGCGGAGGGCGTCAGCACCGCGCCGTCGATGACCGCGAAGAGGTTGCTGTTCGAGCCCTCGGTCAGCCGGCCCTCGTGATGGAGCAGGCCCTCGTGGACGCCGCGGTCGTGCGCCGCGCGGCGGGCCATGTGGCTTGCCAGCGAATTGAGCGATTTGGACTGGGGCAGGTAGCGCTGCGCCTGAAACGTGATGGCGTCGACGCCGTCCGCATAGTAGGCCGGGGGATAGGCGGGGGCGGGCTGCGGCCAGAGA